>JALHUG010000089.1 GCA_022866185.1 Dehalococcoidia bacterium | reverse complement strand
CCCGCCTTATGGCGATCAAGAAAATAAGAGCACCCCTGAGGGTTGTCCGCTTTGCGGACTCCGCCTCTGGCGGAGAAACCCTCAGCTTTGGGGAAGCTGCGGGATTTATCCCGCAGAGGTGAATTTAAATAGTTGAACGCCTTCAGGCGGGGGTCGAAAGCGATTTTTGAAACTGGTTGCAGTTCGACCCACTTTGCGATAGGTGGTTCTTCCCACCCCCCGCCCAGGGATGTCTTTTGATTCTGGGGGACCCCCCCATACCCCCGTCAGAGGGGGCCTGCCCCCTCTGCACTCCCCCAAGGCGGAGGTCGAGAATCAGGACACCAACTACGAACCAGCTACAGCCTTCTGCCCAGATTGACTTGCCAACGTGACCGGGCTACGATAGGACATTGAGTTCGGACGTGAGGCGAGGAAGAGCTAGCAGACCATGAGGGGATGGCTTTGGGCAGCCACGGGCTTCGGTGCCTCACTGGCGCTACTGGCGATTCTGGCGATCCTCAACATCCCGCCTGGCCTTAGAGCCGAGTCCACTGATCAGCCTATCACCGCCGCCGTCGTTGGCCAGCCCTACACCCTGGGGGTAGAGAACACTTCGCTCTGGGTGCAGAACGCTGGCCTGTACCCCGCTTCGATCATCGTCGACTACTACGACCTCAGCGGCCTGCGCGTCGCTCAGGACAGGCTGAAGGACCTCGCTTCCGGCGCCGCTGCTCTCTTCGATCAGACCCAGCAGCCCGACCTGCCTCACGGCTTCACTGGCTCGGCCGTGGTCACAGCAGATCAGCCCATAAAGAGCCTCATCCTCAAGCACATCGAGCAGGGGGACGTGCTCTCTCTGGGCAGCGACGACGGCCTCTCGGCCGGCGCCAACCGTGTATACCTGCCGCTTATCTACAGTCGCTTTGGCCCCGACGCTGCCTGGAACACGCGCTTCGCCCTTCAGAACGCGAGTACAACCACTGTCGCCTGTGTACGGATGACCTATCGCAGCCACGACGGCACGGTAGTCTTCATCGAGCCACGACTGGATGCTCCGATGGACCCCCTGTGCCCCAAGGGCGGCCTGCCCCTGCCAGCGGGGGGCACCATCCTGCGCAACCAGGCCAACATGACTACAGAACTGCCCGAACAATTCGAGGGCTCCCTTACCGTGGAGACGGTAGCCAACGACGAAAAGTCGCCCCCCACCGCACTGCTGACCGCCGGCGCTGACATCTTCAACAGTGCGCGGCCCAGCTTCGCTTCCTACAAGGGCTTGGGGTGGAATCCTGACGGGACGGGTGACCTGTCCACCGCTGTCGTAGTGCCCCTGGTGTTCAATAGCTTCGGTGAGAGCACTCTCTGGAATACCAAGCTTGCCATTAGCGCCGCTGACCCCACCCAGGCCACCGAGGTCACCCTGACCTATTGCTGCGATGCGCGCCTTCCCGAGCCCGGCGGCTCCTTTCGCAAGACATTTGTCATGCAGGCCTCCACCGCCATCGACCAAGCCCTGGAGGTCGACCTACCCGACGGCTTTGTGGGCTCGGCCACCATCACTGGTGAGCAGCCGCTGGCGGTTATCCAGACGATGGCCTCAGCTCTGCCGGCCAAGGCCTCCTTCGGTGCCTTTGTGGGCATCGCCCAATCGACGGCCTCCACCAGCGTTTGGCTACCGCTGCTCTACAAGGATTCCGGCTGGAAGGGCCCATCCGACACCGCCGCTGGCTGGAACTCCTGGTTCCGGGTTCAGGTAGCCGATGGCGGTACGGCCAACATCCAGATCACCTACCACAGCGACGACCTGGAGGGGGGCTCTCTGCAGTTCAGCGACAGCGTGAGCGGCTCCAAAACCTTTGACCAGCATACTGACCCACTGCTGCCAGCGGACTTTGAGGGAGCGGCGGTCATCACCTCCGACAAGCCCATCGCGGTGGTCGTAGGCATCACCTCCGACGCCTATCAAGGTGATGCCGATGCCCTCTTCGCTGGCTTCGGGCCAGAGATGTTCCCGGGCCCATCTCCACCCGATACCACGTTCCCCGTTTCGCTGGTGCAAGGCTGGAACAATGTGTGCTACCGGGGGCCAGAGCAGCCCGTCGAGAGCGCCCTGTCCAACGCACTGAACAGCGTCGTGGCCATCTACCGTTTGAGGCCCGGTCAGCAGTTCGACAAGTGGTTCGCCGGCCGGCCAGAGATCAGCACGATCGAAACCCTCAGCCCCTACGATTCGCTGTTCATTCTCATGGGCAGCGACGCCACCTGGCAGCAGAAGGCCTCTGGCACAGCCCTCACCAGCGTGTACCTGGCGGGGGGATGGAACAGCGTTTGCTATGCCGGCCCCACAGAGGCTACAGAAACGGCCATCGTCGACATCAGCAGCCAGGTGGGGGTGATCTACTCCCTCGCTGCCGATCAGAGCTGGCTCCAGTTCATCCCCGCCAGGCCAGACATCAGCGAGCTCACCCAACTGGAGCAGTTCAGCTCGCTTCTTGTCCTCATCACCAACGACAGTGGACTCACCTGGACGTTCGGCCCCTGAGGCCGCTGCTGGCCGGCCACCAACTGACAAGCCAACTCGATTGTGGATTACTTGCGGGGCAGGTTTCGCGAGTACTGGGGGGCGGCGGTCGCTACAGCGGCGGCAGTTGCTCCTTGATAGCGGGCCAGGTGTTGATGCCCAGGGAGAGCGCCTCTTCCTCCCCTTTTTGCTTGGGGTCCCACTCGTCCGGCGGCAGCACGTAGGCCAGGTCGTCGCAGGTCAGGCCGAAGAGGAACTTGTACGGCCCCTTCATCTGCCCCTTCAGCTCCAGCCCCAGGGCACAGAAGAACTGCCCCGGCAGGGTCACGATCCGGGCGTCGTTGATATTGACCACCCAGGCCTCTGAGCGAGCGCGGCCCTTGTACAGCTTGCGGGGCATTATCCGCAGGAGGCGCGCAATCTTCAGCCTGGGATTGTCCACCGGCACCTCCGGATAGGCAATCCGCACGTCGATCTTCACATCGGAGGTCGTTTTCGTCTTGGCCAGGGCGGCCAGAGCGGCCTTGGCGATGGCAGAGCCCACTGCCTCCGCTTCCTCGAACGTGCGCAACCCCTTCTCATCATCGCGGTCTTCGATGCTCTGGCGGGGATAGATGTCTCCCTCGGCGGCATTGAAGAAGATGGCCGTCCCGCCTCGCTCTCGCTCTAGGTCGCGGCGGAGGTAGGCTGGGAAGTCGGCGGTGACAAGGGTATTGCGCTTGCCCAAGACGTCGGCGTGGCAGGCGAAGTTGACCAGCACCGCCAGGGTGCCGCCATCCTTCCCTTCGACCAACATCACCGCCGCCTCTTCGTCCACCGGCCCTGCCTCCGGATGGCGCTTGTTCCTGACGATGCCCTCCACCCGCGTCGTGGCGAAGCCGATGCGCGCTGGCGCCATGTTGCCTACTGCCTCGGCTACGGCATCCGAGGCCCGCTCGTGGATCAGCCGCCTGTAGCGCTTGGGCACGCCGTAGGCCCCGGTCACGTCGGGAGCGGAATGGTTGTGGGTGGCGCCGATGGCGACCATCAGGTCTGCCCGGCCCGTCTTCTCGCGCACCCGTTCTCGGATGGCCTCCATGTCGGCCTGGCGCAAGCCGATGAGGTCCAAGACGACAAAGGCCACGGTCTTTTCGCCGTCGCCCAGGGCCAGGCAGCGAGCGAAGATGTCGTCGTGAACGCCCTTGGCAACCCGCTGGCCCCAGGGCCTGAGGACCAGCCCATATCCGGCCAGGCGCAGGTTCTTCTCCGGCGTGATGATCCTTTCGGCCGCTGCGGCCATGAGCTTGGGCATGGAAACTACCTCTCTTTGCTGCTAGGCGGGCTAGATTGGTGACAAGGTCGTGCATGCGTCGTGCAGCCGAGGCCAAAATAGCGCCTGCCCTCCCAGCCGTCAAGGGCATCGGGAGGACAGGCGCGGGGGTTGGCGCGGCGTGGGCTGGATGGGGGTGGCAGAATCACTGACCGTCGACACTCCCCAAGGGACGATCGATCAGAACAACCTCCCTTCCCCCTGCTCTCCGCGCGTGCTATATTAGGAGTGTCTACCAGACAAACGCTTAACCAGCAGCGCCGGCCGGAAGCAATAGGCTTTCGGCTTTCTTCTTGGCTAGTCCCTGGAATGGCCAAGGGGCTCATTCGATCGCTCCATACCGTTCCCTTTGGCCTTTGTGCTATATTGATCTTAGCTAGCAGAGCGAAGCAAGGAGAGATGGTCGGTGTATCAGGATCTGCGCATATTCAGCGGCAACGCTCACCCGGCGCTTGCCCAGGCCATCTGCGACTATCTGGAGATGCCTCTGGGGCAGTGCGAGGTCATCAAGTTCAGCAACGAGAACATTTTTGTGCGTTTCTGCGAAAACATTCGCGCCCGCGATGTTTTCCTGGTCCAGCCCATCGTCTCCCCGGTGAACGATCGCTTGATGGAGCTATTCGTCATGATCGACGCCGCCAAGCGAGCCTCGGCCGGGCGGATCACCGCTGTCGTCCCTTACTACGCTTATGGACGCAGCGACAAGAAGGACCAGCCACGGGTGCCCATCACCGCCCGCCTGGTGGCCAACTTCCTGGAAACGGCCGGGGCCGACCGCCTGCTGACGGTAGACCTCCACGCTGGCCAGATCCAGGGCTTCTTCAACATACCGGTGGACGAGCTGACCTCGCTGTACATCCTCGGCCGCTACTTCAAGGATAAGGACATCCCCAACCTGACGGCGATAGCCACCGATGTGGGCGACGCTAGGCGCGCCCGCAACGTGGCCGACCGTCTGGATGTGCCCCTGGCCATCGTGGAGAAGCGCCGGATCGGTAACGAACAGCGGTCAGAGGCTGTCAATATCATTGGCGAGGTCAAAGGCATGAACGCTCTCATTGTGGACGACGAGGTAGACACCGGCAGCACCCTGATAGCGACCGTGGATCTGCTGCAGCAGCACGGCACAGCCGCCATCTACGCCTGCTGCACTCACCCCGTGCTCTCGGGGCCGGCCGTGGAGAGGATCGAGCAGTCGTCTATCAGGGAGCTGGTGGTAACCGACACGATCCCCCTGCCGGTAGAGAAGCGTCTGCCCAAGATCACCGTTTTGTCTTTGGCACCCCTGCTAGGGGAAGCCATACAGCGCATCCACACCGGCCACTCGGTGGGAGAGCTGTTCCAGTAAGGGTTCGTCATGCTCAAGTGGCTCAAGGGCATCCTCACTGATAGCAGTGAACGGAAGCTGGAGAAGATTCAGCCGCTGGTCGACGAGATCAATGGTCTCGAGGACGAGGTAGCTCCCCTCAGCGACGCCGAGCTACGGGCCAGAACCGACCAGTTTCGCCAGCGCCTAGCCGATGGCGAAACCGTGGATGACATCCTGCCTGATGCCTTTGCCGTGGGCCGGGAGATGGCCAAGCGGCGTCTGGGCGAGCGCCACTTCGATGTTCAGCTCTTGGGAGGCGTTGTTCTTCATCAGGGCAAGACCGCCGAGATGAAGACGGGTGAGGGCAAGACGCTGGTGGCCACCCTCCCCCTCTATCTCAACGGTCTGGAGGGCAAGGGCGTCCATCTGGTGACGGTGAACGACTACCTGGCCAAGCGCGACACCACCTGGATGGGCTCCATCTATCACAACCTGGGCCTGTCGGTGGCCTGCCTCCAGCACGACGCCGCCTACGTCTACGACCCCGATTTCAACACCGACAACCCCAGCCTACGCCACCTGCGGCCAGTGCCTCGCCGCGAGGCTTACCTGGCCGACATCACCTACGGCACCAACAACGAGTTCGGCTTCGATTACCTGCGGGACAATATGGTGGCGGATCTCTCCCAGGTTGTCCAACGGCCATACCATCCCCACCACTACGCCATCGTGGACGAGGTGGACAACATCCTCATCGACGAAGCCCGCACCCCCCTCATCATCAGCGGCCCTGCCGAGGAAACGGAGGAGGTCTACCGCATGTTCGCACGGCTGGTGCCCCGCCTCCAGCCGGAAGTGGACTACACCATAGACCACAGGACCCGTTCGGTGTCCCTCACCGAGGAAGGTATGGCCAAGCTAGAGAAATGGATGAACATCAAGAACATCTACGACTCTCAGAACTATCGCCTGACTCGCTTCCTGGAGGCCGCCCTTAAGGCCCACGCCATCTATCAGCTCGATCACGAGTACGTGGTCAAGGACGGTGAGGTCATCATCGTCGACGAGTTCACCGGCCGCCTGATGTACGGCCGCCGCTGGTCGGATGGCCTTCACCAGGCGGTGGAGGCCAAGGAGGGCGTGCGGGTGCAACGGGAGAGCGTGACCTACGCCACCATCACCCTGCAGAACTACTTCCGCCTCTACGAGAAGCTGGCCGGCATGACCGGTACGGCCTACACCGAAAGGGAAGAGTTCCACACCATCTACAGCTTGGATGTGATCCCCATTCCCACCAACAGGCCGATGCAACGCCAGGACAACCCCGACTTCATCTACCGCACGCCCGAGGGCAAGTTCCTGGCGGTGGTGAGGGAGATCGAGGAGATGCACGCCATCGGCCGGCCGGTGCTGGCGGGCACCGTTTCCATCGAAATCTCCGAGCACCTGGGCGACCTCCTCAAGCGGCACAGCCAATGCCGCAACCCAGAGTGCGGCAAGTACCACGCCGTGTGCCCCCTCAAGGAGCCCCAGGTGCTCAATGCCAAGCACCACGAGCGCGAAGCCCAGATCATTGCCCAGGCCGGGCGCTATGGCGGCGTCACCATCGCTACCAACATGGCCGGCCGTGGCGTTGACATCATCCTGGGCAGCAACCCCAGCCGCCTGGCTGAGGAGCTCTACCGCAAGAAGGGCATCGACCCCGACGCTGCTCCCCCCGAGGAGCTGGAACGCATACGGCGAGAGGCCCGCCAGATATGGCAAGCGGACCACGATAAGGTGGTGGAGGCGGGCGGCCTGCACATCGTCGGCACGGAGCGCCATGAGGCGCGCCGCATCGATAATCAGCTTCGCGGTCGTGCTGGCCGTCAGGGCGACCCCGGCAGCTCTCGCTTCTTCGTCTCCTTTGGCGATGACGTGATGCGCCGCTTCGCCCCCGACTGGGTAGGGGGCATGATGGGCCGCCTGGGCATGGATGAAGACATGCCTCTGGAGAGCCGCATGGCCAGTAGGGCCATCGAGTCGGCCCAGACCAAGGTGGAGGGTCACAACTTCGACATCCGCAAGCACGTGGTGGAATACGACGACGTGATGAACACCCATCGCGACCTCATCTACACCGAACGGAACAAGATCCTGGAGGGGGCTGACCTTAAGGCTAACATCCAGGAAATGATCGCCGAGGAGATCAACGAGCTGGCGGGCACCCACCTGACCGACCACCAACAGGAAGGGCGGGACCTCAAAGGGCTGCTCGATGAAATGAAGGCTATCGTGCCGCTGCCGCCTCACTTCACCCAGGCGCACTTCGCCGACCTGTCCAGCGAAGCTATAGTTGAGGAGCTTCTGGCCCACGCCCAGGAGGAGTACGAGGCAAAAGAGCAGAAAACAGGTGCCGAGAACATGCGCATTCTGGAACGCCTAGTGATGCTGGGCACCATCGATAGGCTGTGGGTGGGGCATTTGACCGCCCTGGACGAGATGCGCCAAGGCGTCGGCCTGGCTGGCTATGGTGGTCAGGATCCCTTGGTGGCCTTCAAGCGAGAAGCCCATGACATGTGGCAGCAGCTCACGGATCACATACGGCGCAACATAGCCCGCAGGATATATCACGTGACCTTGACCCCTCAGGCGGTGCCCACGCCGCGGCGGCCGGCGGAAGGGGGGGCGCGGCCAGGCGGGCGGAGGCGGGCGGCTGCCGGCCGACCCGAGGGGGGACCGCCTGCAGCGCCCCGCAAGGTGGGCAGGAACGACCCCTGCCCCTGCGGCAGCGGCCTTAAGTACAAGAGGTGCTGCGGCAGGGCGGCCTAGGCCGCCGCAAGCGGGATCAGGGAAGCGGCAGCACCCATGAGCGCAAGGGCCGTGGCCAGGGAGAAATCCATTGAGGCCAAGCAACTGCTGACCGACCTCTGTCAGGAGGTGGCGGATGGCAAGCCCTGGTTCATCGCCCTCCTGCAGGCCATCGCCCGCTGGCCTCTGCCCGAGGAGACGGTGGGCAAGCGACACTACCGCTACCTTGTCGGTGGCGAGGCCTTCGACTGGCTTCTATTAGCGGAGCGTCTGTGCGAGGCAGTGGGCGACCTCATCCCGCGGCAAGAGCACGAAGCACTGCTGTTCTTCGGGAAGCCGCCTCTCGACCTTAGCGAGGAGGAGTTCCGCCACCTTATGGGCCACGCCAAGTATCGGGCTCACCTCAACTTTCTCTACGGCGTCACCCTGGAGGAGATGCTCCACCTGGTAGTTGAAGAGGATGTTCGCAAGGAACAGCGCTCGCGTGTGTGGGAAAACCACCTGTCGGTGGATGAAGAGGCCTTTCAGCAGCTCTACGGGCGCTCTCGCCAGGATCTACTGTGCCAGTTCCGACGGGAGCAAGGCATAGAAGAGACCGACACCGTGTCTCTGATGGAGGCCCAGGAGTTCACCTACTGGTTGTTCAAATATCGCCTACGCTACTGCGATCCGGCCAGAATAGCCAGCGACATCCGTCGCGCCCTGAGCATGCTCCGCCGGCTGGAGCCGTGCCGGGCACGCTGCCTCGGCAATGCTTTCCGGGAGCCCCCCAGCGTCATCGAGGTCCCCTAGCGGCGGGCGAAAAGGGGAGGGGCGGCGCCGCGCGCGCGACGCCGCCCCCAGTTCGTGGGGTTACCCCCTACCTGAACGAGACGAAGTCGCCTTCGTACTCATAGGTGCCCACGCCGTCCACCACATGAGCCCGCAGGAACTTCATGGCTTCGACGGCGCTGTGGTCGGTCGCGCTGAAACTCGTGGTGATGCCGTCCAGCCTGAGGTCGCGCTGCTCGTCCTTAATGGAGTTGACGACGTCTATCACGCCCTGTCGCGTCAGGTCCCCTCTGTTACAGGCTTCGGCCAGAACATCGACCATCGTTTCCCCCGTGATTTGGCCCATGACGCTGTTGCTACTGGGGTTCTCGTCACTGTACGTCGCCATGAGCCGGTGGTGCTCGGCTCTCGCCGGGTCGTCAGTCCACCAGTCCATCTTGTTGCCCTGAAGAGTCAGTACCCCATCCATGGCTTCGACGTATGGCTGGGCATACACGAACATAGCGGTACTAGAGTTGACGTAACCGATGAAGAACTGGGGATGCCAGTCCATCTGGTAGGCACCCTTGATGAGCTGAGCCATGTGGCCTGGGATGCCGCCGCCAACCACCACCTCTGCGCCGTCACTCTTCAACTTGTTGACCTGAGCGCGGATGTCGATGGCGAGGGAGTCGTAGGGTTGCTCGGACACCAGCTCGTTCTTGGTGGAGTCGAGACCGTTCTTCACGCCGGCCAGCTCGTCCTTGCCGTAGTCATCGTTCTGATAGATGACGCCCACCTTCTTGCCCGCAAGGTTCTCCGAGATGTACTTGCCGAAGATGGTCCCCTCGACGTAGTAGTCGGGCAGGATGGCATACGACCAGGGGTGCGCCACGGGGTCCGCGGCCCACTTGTGGGCCCCGGACATGATCCACAGGTCGGGTATTCCTTTTTCGTTGAGGTACTCCCAGACGGCTGAGTGGGCGGCCGTCCCCAGGCCGGCGACGATGGCGAACACATGCTCCTGCTCCACCAGCTTGCGGACGGCCGCGGGGGACTTGGCCGCTTCGTAGTCATCATTCTCCACCTTGAGGACGACCTTGCGGTTGCCACAGGCGGCGATGCCTCCTAGCTCCGTATTGACGTATGCGAAGTAGGCTTTCATGCCCTTGAGCACAGGACCGAACGCGTTCCCATAGATGCCGGTCAGGGAGAAGTGGGTGCCAAGGATTATCTCTGTGTCGGTGATACCTATATCCGGGTTGGTCGGGTCGTACGCACTTGGAGGAGGGGTAGGCTCAATGGTGGCCTCGACGGTAGGTGGCGTGGTAGGTACGGCGGTGGGTGTGGTGCTAGTGGTAGGTGACGTGGTAGGTTTCGCGGTCGCCACGACAGTGGCTGTGGCGCTCGCGGCGACGGTGGCTTTGGCAGTCGCGGCGACGGTGGCTTTGGCGGTCGCGGCGACGGTGGCTTTGGCGGTCGCGGCGACGGTGGCTTTGGCGGTGGGGGTTGCCTCCTTATCCCCTCCCCCCCCGCAGGCTACTGCCAGCACCGACAACAGCGCTACTAGGGCGAGGAAGACCAAACAGAGTTTGCCTAGCTTCCGCATGGCTCCTTAGCCTCCTTTCTTGGATTATCACACTTGCCCTCCCCATCACAGGGAGAGCGATGATATCCTAGTCCACCAAGACAG
The DNA here is from genome assembly GCA_022866185.1 of Dehalococcoidia bacterium. GTDB lineage: Bacteria > Chloroflexota > Dehalococcoidia > SM23-28-2 > SM23-28-2 > SM23-28-2. The sequence continues at coordinate 6,175 of JALHUG010000089.1, read as the reverse complement.
TCTTGCGCTAGGGGCTGCCGGTGGCCTTTGGTGACCCAATTCATCAGAAGCCTGCCTTGCCAAACCGAGCACACCCCCCGAATCCCTTCCTTCGCTGGGCGTCGCAGGCCTGCCTGTCGGCAGGCTTGTCCGGCCCCCAAGGAGCTTTCCTTGCACCGGGTAGCTGCCATCACCCCACTTTCATCTTTCGGCGTCTGGATGGTCCTGGGATGACTGATCCTCTGGCCCGGCCTCGGTCTCTCCCGCCGACGCGAGGGGGCTCGTGAGCGCCCCGATCCAGCGGCTGTAGCCACGTGCGCCCACCCCCACGAGCGGCGGGGCCCAGACCCAGGCCGTAGTCACCAAGAAAGCGACCAGGCCCAATGCGAACCCCACTACCATAGTCGTAGCGACACCCACCACTAGCCCAACCAGGATGCCGGCACGGGAGCGCAGTGTCCAGCTAGACACCCACCTGACCGAACGATGGAAAAGGCCAGCCAGACCATAAGGGGCGAAGATCATGATCAGGATGAGAACGACACCGTAGAAGGCCCAGGAAAGCTCAACGGGGATATTGACGCCGGGGATACGGTTGAAGACAAGCTCCGGCAGCTCGGGCACCACGACGAGGCCGATTGCGCCCAGGACGGAACCCAGTATGGAGGCCAGGCCCCCTATCACAATGGTGGTCAGGAGGTTCATGGACATCGTGATGTTGAAGTTCTCGGGGGCGATGTATTCGTGTACCAGAGCATAGGTTCCGCCAGCGACGCCAGCGTAGAAGGCGCTGATGGCGAAGGCCATGGTCTTGTAGCGGGGCACGCTGATTCCCATCGCTTGGGCCGCTATCTCGCTGTCGCGAATGGCCACGAAGGCCCTGCCGATGCGGCTGCGGACAATGTTCAGCGCAAGGACGAGCATGATAAGGACGATGGACAAAACCAAGAACCACATCCACTCATCTCTGCTCAGGCTGAGGCCGAACCAGTCCTTTATGAACGCCGGCGGAGGTGGCACCTCCGGCCTAACGTTGATCCCCTGGTTACCGTGGGTGAGGCCTTCGTACTTACTTAGAACCTGGGGGGTGGCCAGGGCCAGGCCCAGGGTGGCCATGGCTAGATAGGGGCCTGTGAGTCGCAGGGCTGGAACGCCGACGAGAAAGCCCACGCCACCGGCAAGAACGCCCCCCGCGATTATGGTGGTCCAGAAAGGCCAGCCGTGATCGACCATCAGGATGGCGGCCGTATAGGCGCCTATGGCCACGAAGGCGCCATGGCCCAGAGAGATCTGGCCGTTGAAGCCGGTGAGAATGTTGAGGCCCACGGCCACGATGACCCACACCGCGACCTGACTGGCCTCGAGGGTGCGATAGGGGGCGAAACGCAGGGGAACCACATCGGGCAGCACATGGCTGAAGGGTATCCACCAGAGCAGGAAGAACGCCAGAACGCCGAAGATGACGACCGTTGATGTCCGCAGTGGGGCTAGGCGTCTCATACCCGCCTCAGCGCACGTCTGCCAAAGATGCCGGTCGGCCTGACCAGCAGCACCACAAGGATGATGCACAGAGTCACCGTCAGCTTCATCTCGGGCCCCAGCCACTCCTGCGGCGTGTAGGCTCCCACCAGGTTCTCGCTTACGCCGATAATGAGGCCGCCAACTATCGCCCCCACAGGGCTATCCAGGCCGCCCAGGACGGCGGCGGCGAAGGCGTACAGGAGAGCGCCTACCATCATGGCGGACGTGAGCAGAACGATGGGGGCGATGAGCAGCCCTGCCACCGCCCCGACGGCGGCCGAGAGGGCCCAGCCTATGGTTAGCATGCGCCCCACCCGAATGCCCATCAGGCGGCTGGCGACGGGGTTATGAGCGGTGGCCCGCATGGCCAGGCCCAGAGAAGTGTACTGGAAGAATAGATAGAGAGCGACCATGATAAGCGCCGCGAAAACCATAATGGTCAGGTCATGGTAGTTGATCACCGTCGGCCCGACATGCAGGGCGTCTCCGCCGAAGAACTTGAGCCCCGCCACATGGATCTCAGGGGGCGTGGGAAAGGGCTTGGGCCTGCCAATCCAGCGCCAGGAGGCTACGTTGCTGAAGATGGCGTACAGCCCCAGGGTGACGATGACGATGTTCAGGATGGGCGCTCCCTCCACCGGCCGTACGACCACCCGCTCGGTCAAACCGCCGAGGGCGGCCGCCACGAGCACGGCGAGGGGGAACATAACCCAGTAGTGGTTGTCCACCCGTATCAGGATCGACCAGGCCAGGAAAGTGCTGAACATAGCCATCTCGCCCTGAGCGAAGTTGAGGACATGGGTGGAGCGATAGATGAGGACAAGGGCCAAAGCCATCAGTCCGTAGAGACTGCCTGTGGCCAGACCTACCACCACCTGCTGCCAAAAATCAGCCACTTCTCTCCTCCTGAGTTCCTACTGGCCCAGATAAGAGCGCCGCACCGCTTCGCTCTTTCGCAGGTTCTCGCTCGTATCTGCCAGGGCGACGCGGCCCGTCTCCAACACGTAGCCGTAATGGGCGATTTCCAGAGCAAGATTGGCGTTCTGCTCCACCACGAGGATAGTTACCCCCTCCGTTCGGTTGATGGTTTGGACAATCTCGAAGATCTCCCGCGTGACCAACGGGGCTAGGCCCATTGAGGGCTCGTCCAGCAGGAGAAGGCGAGGGCGGGCCATCAGGCCACGGCCGATGGCCAGCATCTGCTGCTCGCCGCCGCTGAGGGTGCCGGCTACCTGATTCTTTCGCTGGGCCAGGATGGGGAAGTAGTCAAATATCTGCTTGAGGGCCGCATCGAAGTCCCGCCTTCGCTGCCCATGTTCCCTGACGGCTCGTGCCAGATCTCGAATGCCCCCAGTAGCGGCCTGAATCAAGTCGTGCTGAAGTCGGCCAAGTAGAGATAAGCCTTGACGGTGGGCCAGACGCCCGCCGCCATCGGCTTGGCCGAACCTGGAGTAGGCCCCCAGCCTAAGGTTCTCCAGCACCGTAAGATCGCCGAACAGTTGCCGTCCCTCAGGGACGTGGGACATGCCCAGGGACACGATCTGTTCCGTCGAGAGGTGGTCGATCCGCTGTCCATCGAACTTGATGCTGCCGCTCTTGGCCCGCAGCAGGCCCGATATGACCCGCAGAGTGGAGCTCTTGCCAGCGCCGTTGGCTCCCAGCACCGCCACGATGCTTCCCTCCGGCACATCCAGTGACACGCCGTGAAGGGCAACGATTGGCCCGTAGGCGGCAACAAGGTCGCGGACCTGTAACATTGACCCTACTCTCCCAGGTAGGCCTCAATCACGGCGGGGTCCTTCTGCACCTCCGCCGGCGTCCCCTCGGCGATCTTGCGGCCGAAGTTGAGGACGCAAATGCGGTCGCAAATGGGCATGACAAGCTCCATGTGGTGCTCCACCACCAGGATGGTCACCTTGAATTCGTCACGGATGCCCTTGATAACCTGGCCTAGGTGGCCCAGCTCCTGATGGCTGAGACCGCCGGCCGGCTCGTCCAGAAGGATGAGCTGTGGCCTGGAGACCAGGGCCCGTGCTAGCTCCACGTTCTTCTGGATGCCGAAGGCAAGCGCGCCCGCCGGTATATTCTTCACCGCGTCAAGGCCGAGGAATTTGACCACTTCTTCCGCCGTGTCCCGCGCCAGCCGCTCCTCCCTCCATGCCATCGGTAGGCGGCCGGCGCAGGCTACCACCTCGACAGCCATGCGCGCGGCGATGTTGGCATAGCGCGAGAATACGTTGTCCGTGAGGGGTGGGTTGAAGCGGCTGTGCTGGCCCACCATCAGGTTCTGTATGACGGTCATGGTCTTGAACAGCTCCACGTTCTGAAAGGTTCGAGCGATGCCAACATTCACAACGTCGTCGGCGCCCAGCTTCGTTATATTATGACCATTGAAACAGATGTCCCCCCGGTCGACGTCGTACAAGCGGCTTATGCAGTTGAAGACGGTGGTCTTGCCGGCGCCATTGGGCCCAATGAGCCCCACGATCTCGCCCGGCCGTACCTCAAATGATACGTCGTCCAGGGCGATGATCCCGCCGAAAGCCTTGGTGACAGCGTTTATCTGTAGTCCAGTCACGATTCTAGAGATTAACTGCTGCGGGCATGATGTGCAAGGCACCCAGCCTTAGCATCGAATATATTAATGCTTTTCTCTTTAAGCGCAAGTGGTATCGACAACAATTGCCATGAACTCGTTCGAGAAACGACCTTGCGAGCGGGCCAACGCTCAAGCTGGTTTGACGCAGCTAGATAGGAATATTAGAATGCTACCACTTAGGGCTGCAAGCCGATAGCCCATTATTTGGGAGGCCGGTTCACCATTGGTAGCTTGATTCTCGACCCCAGCCTGATGGCGTTCAACTATCTAAATTCACCTCTGCGGGATAAATCCCGCAGCTTCCCCAAAGCTGAGGGTTTCTCCGCCAGAGGCGGAGTCCGCAAAGCGGACAACCCTCAGGGGTGTTCTTATTCTCTTGATCGCTATAAGGCGGGGGCATCGGATTTGCCTCCCCCATGCCCCGGCCTTCTCCGCCATCCGCAGAGGCGGAGTCCGCATGGCGGACAGGCTGGGGTTGTGTGTGAACCATCGTGCCTGCCTGATGGTAGACAGGGAGTTGCTGACGATGACCAGCCAGCCTGAGAAAGGCGACCCCAGCCCTCGTGCTGAGATGGCCAAGGCTTACGACCCCAACCAGGTGGAGGAGAGCTTCTATCGCCTCTGGCTGGAAGGGGGCTACTTCACCGCCCGCATCGATCCCGCCAAACAGCCTTTCACCATCATCATGCCGCCCCCTAACGTTACGGGCGAGCTGCACCTGGGCCACGCCCTGACTACCACCATCGAGGACCTGCTCATCCGCTGGCACCGCATGAAGGGCGACCCCACCCTCTGGCTGCCGGGGGTGGATCACGCCGGCATCGCCACCCAGAACGTGGTGGAGAAGGAGATCCTCAAGGAGGGCCTCACCCGCCACGACCTGGGACGCGATGGCTTCCTGGAGCGCGTGTGGCAGTGGGTGGGGAGGTATCGGCACATCATCACCCGCCAGCATCAGCGTCTGGGCGCCTCCTGCGACTGGACGCGCGAGCGTTTCACCATGGATGAAGGGCCGCAGAAGGCGGTGCGCACTACCTTTGTCAACCTCCATCGCGACGGCCTCATCTATCGGGGCAAGCGGATCATCAATTGGTGCCCCCGCTGCCAGACCGCCCTGTCCGACCTGGAGGTGGAGCACAAGGAGCACGCCGATCACCTCTGGTACGTCCGCTACCCCCTGCTGGACGAGAGAGGCGAGCCTGGCGGCGAGTACATTACCATCGCCACTACGCGGCCAGAGACCATCGTCGCCGACGTGGCGGTGGCGGTGACTCCGAGCGAGCCCCGCTACCAGGGCATTGTGGGCCGCACAGCACTCTTGCCCATCATGAATCGCCACATCCCGGTGGTTGCTGACGCAGCGGTCGATCCCGCCTTCGGCACGGGCGCCCTGAAGATAACGCCCGGCCATGACCAGGTGGACTTCGAGGTGGGTGAGCGCCACGGCCTGTCCGCCATCGTGGCGGTGGGGCCGAACGGTCTGATGAACGAAGAGGCGGGCCCCTACGCTGGCCAGGACCGCTTTGCCTGCCGCGATGCCATCGTGCACGACCTGGAGGCCCTGGGCTTGATGGAGAAGATCGAGCCTTATGGCCACTCCATCGGCCACTGCCAGCGCTGCGACACCATCATCGAGCCCGTCGTCAGCCAGCAGTGGTTCGTGAGCATGAAGCCGCTGGCCGAGCCGGCCATGGCGGCGGTGAAGGACGGGCGGATCAGGATCCTGCCGCGGCGGTTCACGCGGGTCTACCTCCACTGGATGGAAGGCATCCGCGACTGGTGCATCTCCCGCCAGCTCTGGTGGGGGCACCGCATCCCCGTCTGGTACTGCGACGACTGCAGCCAGGTGACGGTGGCCCTGGAGGACCCCAGCCAGTGCGAGCACTGCCACTCGTCCAGCATATGGCAGGACCCGGACGTGCTGGACACCTGGTTCTCCTCAGCCCTCTGGCCTCACTCCACCCTGGGCTGGCCCGATGACACGGAAGACCTGCGCTACTTCTACCCCACCACGGTCATGGAGACGGGCTACGACATCCTCTTCTTCTGGGTGGCGCGCATGATCATGATGGGTCT
>JALHUG010000088.1 GCA_022866185.1 Dehalococcoidia bacterium | reverse complement strand
TGGCCTCAGGTGACGACCGACGGCGCGGGCCACTGGCTGGCGGTCTGGGAATCCAATGATATCCCGGGGGGCACCATCGGGACGGACTACGATATCCTGGTGGCCCGCTCGACGCACAACGGGGCCATCTGGACGGCCCCCACTGCCCTTAACACCAACGCCGCCACCGACTCGGGAGGTGACTACATGTCCCAAGTCACGACCGACGGCGCGGGCCACTGGGTGGCGGTTTGGCATTCCACTGACAGCCTGGGCGGCACCATCGGGACGGACTACGACATCCTGGTGGCCTACGAAGAGGGCACGTTCGTCCCCTCTAGCGTGGTTATGGTTGCCTCACCGATGCATGGGGGCGTGGAATTGGTTTCTTCGGAGGAGAAATGCTCCGACACCAAATGGTGCTTCAACCAACACGACGGGCCATGTGATCCTGTAACAGGTGTTGGCCATTGCCCTGGTGGCGGTGTCGGCCGGGCAGACGATACCTATGCGTGGGACGCTAATTTGAACGCCCCAACAGCGGACTCAGACGCAGGACAGCCAGTCTATGCTGTGGCTCCGGGGGTCGTTGCACAAACCTACGGTGGCGGCACGAATGCTGGCGGACCTTCCGGGCAATTGCTGATCGAGCACGATTCGGGCGGTACCATCTGGTGGAGCGGCTACCTCCACATGGTAGACATCCAGGTTGCCCCCGGAACCCCCGTCAACGCGAATACGGTATTGGGCTACATATCCGATGTCGGCGCTACCAACAACCATCTGCACTTCGCTGTTTACACGGGAGAAAACACCTTGGCCGGGCTTCTCTCGTTTGACGTAAAAATCGTGCCACGCATTGCACAAACAAGTCTAACTGCATACGCTTCCGCAGGGGCCACCGACCTGCAGGTCGGTAGCGGAGAAGGTTTCGGCCCAGGGGACTTGGTTTGGATCAACCCCGGAGGGCCTAACGCCGAAGACAGCTGGATTGCATCGCTCGGTTCGCTCATCCTCGCCTCGCCCTTACGGTTCGCCCACCAGATAGGAGAACCGGTAGTCAAGATTCCGGCTGCCTCCGTCGGCGGCGTGGTGGAGATGCAGGTCGATGATTCCGGTCCGGCGGTTGGTGTGGGCGCGGGTTCGTCCGCCAGTTCGGCGGGCCGCAGCTACATCGCGCTGGCTGGCCTGGCGGCGGCGCTGGTCGCGCTCGGCGCCGGCGGGTGGTACGCGCGGAGGCGGCTGGTGCGGTAGAGCTGTCCGGCGCGAGGCCGTAGGGCGCGGAGCATCCCGCTCACCATGGGCGTGCTCCTTTCACAGCTTGCTCTTCTCTTGCCTGCTGCAAAGGGTACGCCCCCGTTTCCACACAAAAATAGGTTACGCTACCGGACGAGTACACGGGCTTGCGGGTAAGGGCGCAATCGGCTAAGATGTTCGCGCCGCAAGGGAGCGGCCATCTTTTTAACTGCTAGGAGTGGGCGTTCAATGTCCAGAGCCCTGAGTGTAGCGATCGTCGGGGCCACCGGCCTGGTGGGCCGAGAGCTCATCCGATTGCTCTTGCAGCGTCGCTTCCCCATTAAGTCCCTGCGACTGCTCGCCTCCTCTCGCTCGGTGGGGAAGAAACTGCTGGTGGGCGAGCAAGAGATAGAGGTACAGGAGGCCAACCACAACTCCTTCACGGGGGCGGATATCGCCTTCTTTGGGGCCACCCCGGAGGTATCGCGGAATCTGGTGCCGGCGGCAGCCAGGGCGGGGGCAGTGGTCATCGACGATAGCCCCGTCTGGCGGACGGAGCCCAATGTGCCAATCGTGGTGCCGGAGGTCAACGGCGACGACCTGGCGGAACATCGGGGCGTCATTGCCATCCCCAGTTCCTTCATCACGCCCATAGTCTTGGCCCTCTGGCCGATCCATCGACTCAACCCCGTCAAGCGCATCATCGTCGATAGCTACCAGGCGGTCTCTGCTACTGGCGCCCGCGCTGTGGCTGAGCTGACCGATCAGTCACGGGCGGTGCTGGACGGCAATAAGGCCATGCCGCACATTTATCCCCATCAGATCGCCTTTAACCTCCTGCCGGAGATCGAGGTCTTTCTAGACAATGGCTACACCAAGGAAGAGTGGAAGATGGTTCAGGAGACGCGCAAGATCATGCACGAACCCGACCTTTTGGTCTCGGCCACCTGCGTACGGGTGCCGGTGTTCGTCGGCCATAGCGCGGCGGTCCACGCGGAGCTGAGCCACCCCATGACGGCGGAGGAGATACGGGACATCCTCCGCGAGGCGCCGGGGATCACCGTGCAGGATGAGCCCACTATCAGCCTCTACCCTCAGCCCTGGACGGCTGCCGGCCACGACACTACCTTTGTAGGGCGCCTCCGCCAGGATCTCTCCCATCCCAATGGCTTCGCTATGTGGGTGGTGTCCGACAACCTGCGCAAGGGGGCGGCGCTCAACTCCATCCAGATCGCCGAGGAGCTCATTGCGCGCAACTTGATATAGGGGGAGGTCTGCGATGGTGGAGCTGGGACGACTGCTGACGGCTATGGTGACCCCCTTCGATGACCAGGGGGCAGTTGACTACGTACAGGCCAAGCTTCTTGCCCGCGCCCTGCTCGACTCGGGGAGCGACGGTCTGGTGGTCGGTGCCACCACCGGCGAGGCAACGACCCTCTCTCACGAGGAGAAGCTGCGGCTATTCGCCGAGGTGAAGGTGGCGGTGGACGGCCGCGGCCCGGTCGTCGCCTGCACCGGCACCTACAATACCGCCGAGAGCATCGATCTCTCTCGCCAGGCGGAAAAGGAGGGCGTGGATGCCCTTCTCCTGACGGTGCCCTACTACAATCGGCCCACGCAGGAAGGGCTGTTTCGCCATTTCGAGGCCATCGCCAAGAGCACCAGCCTTCCCTGCATCCCATACAACATCCCCAGCCGCACCGGCACCAACATGACGGAGCAGACGACCGTGCGCCTATCGCGCATCCCCAACATCGTGGGGGTGAAGGAGGCCCGCGGCAACTTCGGCCAGATCGCCGCCATCATCGAGGGCGCGCGCGAGGGCTTCCGCGTCTGGAGTGGCAACGACG
>JALHUG010000087.1 GCA_022866185.1 Dehalococcoidia bacterium | reverse complement strand
TACTTGGCGTCGGGGGCGGCGCCGGCGCCGCTCAGGTAGATGTAGCGCTGGACGCCCGCCGCCTTGGCCGCCTCCACCAGGCGCTCCGTGCCAACGGCATCGATCTCCTCGAAGGTATGGCCTCGGCGCCGATTCTCGATGGGCGAGTTGGGGAACTGGACGCAGCCGATGACGACCTCCGCTCCCTGAAGGGCGGCGGCCAAGCTCGCCGGTTCTCTCACATCCCCCTCGCGGTATTCGACCTCAACGTGGGGGAAGCGAGTCGCCGCCTTGCCTGCGTTGCGGGTGAGCACGGCGACCGGCTTGCCGCGGCGGGCCAGCTCGCGCACGATGCCGCCGCCCACGAATCCGGTGCCGCCAGCTACTAAGATCATCTCAACCTCTGCTCGAAGCTCCCGCCTCAGACCGCTGGCATGAGCAGTTGCCAGACGGGAAAGGCGCCGCTCCTATTTTGCACGGGCGCGCTCGGGGCGGCCTGCAAACGCGACAAGTGACTCAGGGGGCCCTGAACGGATAACCAGGGCGGGGCTCTCTCCTCGTCGCTAGTCGTGCCGGCCGAGGATGGTCACCGCGCAGACGGAGCCCGGCCCGCCCAGGTTGTGAGCCATGCCCAGAACGGGGTCCTTCACCTGCATGCCGTCGGCGCGCCCCTGGAGCTGCTTAGTCACCTCGTACAGCATGCGGCAGCCGGTGGCGCCGATGGGGTGGCCGAAGCACTTGAGGCCGCCGCTGGGGTTGATGGGGATGTCACCCTCCACCTCGGTCATGCCGTCTCGGACAGCCTCGGCGGCCTTCGGCGGGTCGACGAAGCCCAGGTCGCCCATGTTGAACAGCTCGGTGCTGGTGAAGCAGTCATGCACCTCGGCGAAGCCGATCTCCTTGACGGGGTCCTTGACGCCCGCCTCCTCGTAGGCCATGGCAGCCGCCTTCTTGGTGGCGGGGAAGCCCAGCCAGTTGTAGCCCGGCCTGTACATGGGGAAAGTGGAGTCAACAGCGAGGGCGTTGGCCTTCACCACCACGTAGTCGTCCTTATGCTTCATTGTCTTGGCGATCTCAGGCCGAGTGATCACCAGGGCGGCGGAGCCATCGGACATGGCGCAGCAGTCGAAGCGGCCCAGGGGCCAGGCGATCATCGGGGCGTTCAGGGCATCGTCCATGGTGATTGCCCGACGGAAGTGGGCCTTAGGGTGGGAAACGCCATTCTTGTGGTTCTTGACGGCCACGCGCGCCAGGTCCTCCCTGGTCCAACCCCACTCGTGGAAAGCGCGGGTGGCAGCCAGAGCGAACAAGCCCGGTGCGCTAGCTCCGGTCATCACTGGGTGGCCCCCCTCCATGGGCAGGCCGCTGGAGCCCTGGTCCAGAAGCTTCTCCACCCCGCAGGCAACCACGATGTCGTAGACGCCGGCTGCCACCGCGAAGCAGGCATTGCGAAAAGCATCCATGCCGGAGGCGCAGAAGTTCTCTACCCGGGTAACCGGCTTGCCGAAGAGCTTCATGGGCTCGGCGAATGTGCCTCCCGATATACCGGTAAAGTGGTACAGCACCCCCACCCAGGCCGCCTCGATGTCCTGGGGGGTGATGCCAGCGTCGTCCAGGGCCTCGTACACCGCCTCTACTAGCAGGTCCTCCTGGTCCTTCTCCCAGAGCTCGCCGAACTTGGTGCAACCAACGCCGGCGATAGCCACTCGATCCTTAATCCCAGGCATGTCTCCTCCGTTACGCTGAGCGTCAGCGGTAAGGCTTAGCCTCCCCTAACCGGTTGGCACTTCCAGTAGTAGTTGTGGAATCCTGCTCCTTCGTGGAGGCAGCGCAGGGTCAGCTCCACCGTCATGCCAATGCTTACCTCTTTGGGGTCGCAGTCGGTCATCTGCAAGAAGGTGCGGCCCCCGCCCTCCAAGTCAGCGACAACCCTGGGGACGGGCGTGTTCAGGTACTCGCCGCCTACCAGATGGTCGAGGGTGAAGGTGAACACTGTCCCCTTGTGGGACAGCTTGGCCTCGTCCAGCTCATCCTTTGTGCCGCACTGCACGCACACCCGCGGCGGCGGGTACTGCACCGTGCCGCACTTGCGACAGCGGGAGCCATAGAGGGCCAGCTCCATCTTGCTGTCTCGCCAGTAGATAACAGGCGACGACTTGGGAACAAACCTATCCCTGTCCATGAGCTTGCGGAAGGACACGTAGGAGTTGTAGTTGGGGAGCATCCGCTTGGTCATGAGGTAGGTCTGAAGCGATCTCTTGCCGGGAACGGCAGGGAAGGCGTCCTTGACCTCCACCAGGAAGGCATCGGCGCCGTCACCGTAGTTGGCCACCAGGAGCTTGTCGCCGGCCTTGGCCGCGTCCAGGGCCGCCGCCAGCATCATCAGCACCTGGGGCGTGCCTGTGTTGCCCAGCAAGAGGAAACCGGTGTCCTGGATCTGAGGCATCTCCAGGCCTAGCTGGCGGCCGAGGCCGACGTGGGCGCGGGGATCGCCAGCGGAAAAGACCCCCTTGCTTAGGTCCTTGGGGCCAACGCCCTCTTTCTGGGCCAGCGCCTTCGCTACGGCCAGCATGCTAGCCATGTAGCCGTACTGGGTGTCCAACTTCGGCTCGAAGGCGCGCACATAGCGGTCGCTGGAACGCCGCCAGGGGCCGATGACCTCGCTGGTGACGGACTGAAAGCCACGAACGGTCGCCGGGCCATCCGCGGATAGAAGGAAGGCGGCGCCGCCGTCTCCCAGGAGCTGTTCCCACATCGTCTCCGGCTCGGCCGGCCGATTATCCGCCGCCACCACCAGCACGCGCTTGGCCGAGCCGCTCTCGATGGCGTCGCAGGCCGCCCTCATGGCCACGGTGGCTGCGCGGACGGAGTCAGTGAAATCGGCGGTAAAGATGTCATGGCGCATGTCCAGGGCGCTAGCAACCACAGACGCGCACTGCTTCTCGGTATAGGGTGGGGTGGTGCTGGCGAAGTAGACACCGTCAACACTGGCCGGGTCGATGCCGGCCATGCACTCGAAGCCGGCGGCGATCGCCATGGTGATGCTATCCTCGTCGGCGTTGGCCACCGAGCGCTCGCCGGGTACGCCGGGGATGCCCCAGGCCTGGCTCATCTCCTGGCGTCCCAATCGGAATACGGGTATATAGGCTCCGTAGGATGCTATTGCTACCATTCAACCCTCCTCAGCTCACAACCGTTATGGCGAGGCCGCCTCTTGGCTATCTGCGACAACAGGTACGCAGGGTGGGGTCGTAGTAGGAGCAGAAGGCGTCGTCCCAGTAGGGATCATCGAAGAGAAAACCCCGCTCCTCCTGCTGTTGGGCGCCCTCGGCCGCCTCCCCGCGCCCGTCCGGCTGCTCCTTGGCCCGCCGCCGAGGCGCTCTCGCCTTCTTTGCCCTTGCTCCGCGGGGCTTGTCGACGTTCGTCATCGAAGATGACTCCTATCATAGTCTATTCCAGGGGCCGCCTCTCAACAAGGCCAGGAAATATTCCGGATTTGCCTTTCCGCATGGTACGAGCTGCGCACCAGCGGCCCCGCCTCCACGTGGCGGAATCCCAGGCGCTGGCCCTCCTCGGCCAGCTCCCGAAACTCCTGGGGCTGGTAGTAGCGAGCCACCGGCAGTTGCCTGGGCGAGGGCTGCAAGTACTGGCCGATGGTCAGGATGCCGCAGCCAGCCGCCGCCAGGTCAGCCATGGCCTGCAATAGCTCTTGGCCAGTCTCCCCCAGGCCCACCATCAGGCCGCTCTTGGTGGGGATGGTGGGCTCGAGGGACTTGGCCCCGGCCAGAAGCTCCAGCGAGCGCTCGTAGACGGCCTTGGGGCGCACCTGCGGATAGAGGCGGCGCACCGTCTCCAGATTATGGTTGAGGATATCCGGTCGCGCCGCCATGAGCGTGGTCAGGGCCTGTTGCGAGTCCTGGAGATCGGGCACGAGCACCTCCACGCTGGTGGCCGGCGACAGGCGGCGAATCTGGCGGATGGTATCGGCGAAGACGGCCGCGCCGCCGTCGGGCAGGTCGTCGCGGGTGACCGAGGTGATGACGGCGTGCCTCAGGCCCAGACGCTGCACCATTTCGGCCACGCGCAGGGGCTCCCCGCTGTCCAGGCCGGCCGGCCGCCCGCTCCTGACGGCGCAGAAGCGGCAGGCGCGGCTGCAGACGTTGCCCAGGATCATGAAGGTGGCGGTGCCGGCCTGGAAGCACTCGCCGACGTTGGGGCAGCGGGCCTCCTCGCAGACGGTGTGCAGGCCCGAGGCCCGCAGCATGGCCTTCAGGCGCAGGTAGCGCGGCCCGCCTGGGAAGGGCACCTTCAGCCACGCTGGCTTGCGCGGCCGCTGCTCGCTGGGCGATCGTTGGCTAGCCATCGGTGCCCATAATGATAGCACCAGCCAGCGCTTTCAGCGCGTCCAGGAAGGGATGGCCAGGGCTCATGATTGGTGGGTTCTGAACTCCCAGGTTCGCACACAACCCCAGCCTCATGGTCATCAAGAAAATAAGAATACCCCTGAGGGTTGAAACCCTCAGCGTTGGGGAAGCTGCGGGATTTATCCCGCAGAGGTGAATTGAAATAGTTGAACGCCATAAGGCTGGGGC
>JALHUG010000086.1 GCA_022866185.1 Dehalococcoidia bacterium | reverse complement strand
GGCCTGCATGAACATGCGAATGGCCGTGGGCGAGGTGTAGAGGATGTTGATCCCATAGGTCTGGATGATATTCCACCAGCGGCCCAGGTCGGGGAAGTTGGGCGCGCCCTCGTACATGACGCTGGTGATGCCATAAGCCAGGGGGGCATACACGATGTAGCTGTGGCCGGTGACCCAGCCGATGTCCGCCGTGCACCAAAATACGCTGTCTTCCTTGGGGTTGAACACCCACTTGAAGGTGGAGTGGGTGTACACCATGTAGCCGCCAGTGCAGTGAACGACACCCTTGGGCTTGCCCGTGGTGCCCGAGGTGTAGAGAACGTATAGAGGGTGGCTGGCCTCCACCGGTTCCGGTTCAACGTAATCCGATGCCTCCGCCAGCAGCTCGTGATACCAGAAGTCCCTGCCCGCCTTCATCGCCACGTCGAGGCCGGCTCGGTTGACAACCACCTGCTTCTTGACGGCGGGCGAAAGGTCCATCGCCTCGTCCGCTATCCGCTTGAGCTGGACGGGCGAGCCCCGGCGATAGCCAGCGTCGGCGGTGACCAGGACCTTGACCTCGAGATCGATCATCCGATCGGCCAGCGACTGGGCGGTGAAGCCCGAGAAGACGGCGGTGAAGGTGGCACCGATGCGGCTGCAGGCCAGCATGAAGATGGGCAGCTCCGGGATCATCGGCAGATAGAGCGCTACCTTGTCGCCCTTAGTCACGCCCAGATTCTTCAACACCGACGCGCAGCGGTTGACCTCTCGATACAGGGTACCGTAGCTCAGGACGCGGGTGTCACCAGGCTCGCCCTCCCAGTAAATGGCGACCTTGTTCCTCTTCCCGTTCTTGATGTGGCGGTCGACGCAGTTGTAGCTGGCGTTGAGCTCGCCCCCCACGAACCAGCGGGAGAACGGTACATCCCACTCCAACACCTTGTCCCAGGTACGGAACCAGTCCAGCTTGCGGGCCTCTTCCGCCCAGAAATCTTCCATCTCGCGGAGAGACCTGTCGTGCATCTCGGAATATCTCTTCCGCGGCCAGTACTTAGACTCCTCACCGATAGAACCAGTCATGCCAGATTACCTCCTATATTTTCAGCCTATCACGAAGGAATGGCTGCATTGCATAACGAAGAACATCCACCCCGCCAATGGCCTTGGGCGACCGCGGATTACTGTATCATGTGAGCGACCTAAAGAACAAGCGTTAGAAACATTCTAGTATCTGACGACATGACTCCGCAGCATTCAAAAGCAGCGCCTCACAGGGTAAACTTAGCGATGAACATTCGGAGGAGGAGCAATGGACGCCTACACCTGCATTCTCAGCAAGCGAGACACCAGGGCCTATCAGGACAGGCCCATTCCCGAGGAATCTCTACGGCGCATCCTTCAGGCGGGGCGAATGGCGGGCAGCGCCAAGAACCTGCAGCCCTGCCGTTTCGTGGTCCTTAAGGACGGCCCGAAGAAAGAGGAGCTCGCTACCTGCGGCCAGTTCGCCCAGCACATAGCGTCAGCGCCGGTGGTGGTGGCCATCGTGCTACCACAGGACGGTCGTGAATTCGACGCCGGCCGCTGTGCTCAGAACATGGTGCTGGCCGCTTGGGCGAAGGGTATCGCCTCTTGCCCGGTCACAATGCACGACGGCGATTGCGCCCTGCGCGTCCTGGGAATCCCCCAGGGCCACCGGGTCTCCATCGTTCTCGCTTTTGGCTACCCGCCGTCTTCGGGGTCACGACGCAAGGGCACGCCCCGCATCCCACTGGAGGAGCTAGTGCATAGGGAGGGGTGGTAACAGCCAAACGGGTCGACGTGGAGAAGACGCGCGCCCTAAAGCAGCACAGGCGCGGCTACCCTGCTACCGAAGAGCTGATAGGCGTTCTCCAGGTACTGGAGCATCATGCGTTGTGAGTTGAAGAACGAAGCGTTTAGGGCGATGGTCGAGCGCATGACCGCGGCATACGCAGTCGGCCTTCCATAGAACATGGGGAGGATCACGTACTCTAGCTTGTCGTACAGAGAGGCGGTCTCTTTGTCGGGATTGCTCTCGGCTTCCCAATCATCGCCGATAGACCAGCCGGTCACACCCTCCACGTGCCCCTCGATCCACCAGCCGTCCAGAACGCTCAGGCTTGGCACCCCATTCAGCGCGGCCTTCATGCCGCTGGTGCCGGAGG
>JALHUG010000085.1 GCA_022866185.1 Dehalococcoidia bacterium | reverse complement strand
GGTTACGTCGCCAGGCGCCGCCCAGTGGAAGGGGATGAGACTGGGCAGGCTGTGCACGTCCAGCACATCGAGGAACTCCAGCATCGTCTGCGCTTGGGAGAACTCGGGCTGGCTTAGCACGTTGCGCAGGCCGTCCAGGCAGACGGGCTCGTAGCTGGACTCGTCCTCCGCCTGGAGGAGACGAATGATGGCCTGGGTGACCTTGTCTTCGAAGGGAGATAGCTCCACCGTCTGCTGTTGCATCTCTCCTGCCGATAGGCCGGCAAGCAGCGAGCTGAGCCTTTGGGCCATCTGGGTCAGCTCGTCCTGGGAGAGGCTTCGGTCGAGGGCGAGGGTCTCCTCACAAAGAGGCCCCTCCTGAAGCACAACGATGAGGAGAGCCAGGACGTCGCCCAGCTTCACCAGCTCCAGGCGGTGCAGGCGGGCGCGGGCAGGATGGGGGGCGGTGACCAGGGCCAGGTTCTCCACTGAGCGCGCCAGGATGGCCGCCGCCAGCTCGGCCCAGGCATCGAAGGCTGGCCCCACCTGGTAGAACTGATGGCGGATCGTGCGCTTGAACTCGTCCGACAGCTCTTCCTCCACCATCAGGCTCTCTACGTAGTAGCGATAACCCCTATCGGACGGGATTCGTCCGGCCGAGGTGTGAGGCTGGGCGAGATAGCCCTCCTCCTCCAAGCGCACCATCTCGTTGCGGATAGTGGCGGGCGAAGCCCTGAGGTCGTACTTGCGCGCTATCGTCCCCGAGCCGACAGGGGTGGCGCTGTCAATGTACTCCCTGACGACGAATTGGAGGATGCGCGCCCTTCTATCGCTCAACATAACAGGCCCTCTACAGGAAAGTTAGCACTCTCAAGCTTAGAGTGCTAACTTCTGTTCCACTTTAGCATCGGGCTGGAGAGGCTGTCAAGTGTTGACCGCCTGCCTGCGCCTTTGCTATACTCCCCGCGCACCTGGTTGTGCGACGGCCAAGCGGGTGCTGATTTGGGGAGCCTACAGAAGCGGGAAGGAGCTGACCACGATGGCAGAAGAGGAGACCCCCGGAGGCGAGGAGGAGCGCGGCAAGGGGCACCCTTTGCGTATGCTGATAGCCTTGCTCACCGCCGTGGGCGGGGCCGTGGCAGCGCTCATGTGGTGGCGCCGCCGCGGTGACAAGGAGGAGGAAAGCGAACCGCCTCCCGAGTAGTTTTCCTTCCCCATCGCCCTAGAGGCGAGTTTACCGCTCGAAGGGGAGGTTAGGTAGCACTATCCCCCGATGGAGATCATCTGGCTCGGTCATTCGTGCTTTCGCCTGCGCAGCCGTGAGGCTGTGGTCATCACTGACCCTTGTTCCCCTGCCAGCGGCTACTCCATCGGCAAACTCACGGCCGACATCGTCACCATAAGCCACGATCACCCTGGCCACAACTACCGCAAAGCGGTGGCCGACACAACCATCGTCATCACAGCGCCCGGCGAGTATGAGATAGCGGGCGTCTTCATTGCTGGCATCGCCACCTACCACGACGGGCAGAAGGGCTCCGTGCGAGGCAAGAACACTGCCTACATGATCGAGATGGACAACATTCGCATCTGCCATCTGGGGGACCTGGGCCATCTGCCCACGCCGGAGCAGGTGGAGGACATGAGCGGGGCGGATGTGCTGCTTATTCCGGTGGGCGGCAACAACACCATCGATGCTGCCGCAGCCGCTGAGGTGGTGGGCTTGCTAGAACCAGCGGCAGTGATCCCCATGCACTACCAGACGGCCCTTTCAGCAGCGCCTCTGGACCCCCTCCAGCGCTTCCTCAAGGAAATGGGCCTGACCGAGGTGGAACCGCTGGCCAAGGTCTCGTTCAATGCTAGCACCCTGCCCCACGAGACCCAGGTGATAGTGCTCGACTACAAGCGCTAGCCGGCCGGGGGTTTGGCCCAGCTTTTAGGGTAGATAGCCCAGGGGATCGACGGCGGCGCCGCCCACCCTTACCTCGAGATGGAGATGAGGGCCGGTGGCCCAGCCAGTGTCGCCCACCGTGCCGATGGCCTCGCCCTGGGCTACCCACTGCCCCTGCGCCACGTATATCTCCGTGAGGTGAGCATAGAGCGTCTCGTAGCCGTTGTCGTGGCGGACGATTACGTAGTTGCCGTAGCCATAGCCCGAGGATGCCAGCACTACCTGGCCCCCAGCCGCCGCGGCGATGGGAGTGCCGCTGTCGGCACCGATATCAAGGCCCGAGTGGTAGGTACCACCGCCCCTGGGCGCGCCGTAGTAGTCAGTGAGGGAGCCTGCCACCGGCCACATGAAGCCACTGACCACGGCTGTAGCAGCGGGCGGCGAATATCCTTCCGTGTAGCCCTCATCGGGAGCAGCGGCGGCATAGAAGGGTTCGGGCGTCACTGCCGGCGGCGGAGGCGGTGGTGGCACCGCCCCAGGGAGCAACAGAACGGCTCCGTCCAGAACGCTATCGGCGTTGCCGAGCTGGTTGGCGCTCAAGCCAACAACGTTCTCCACATCCACCTGATAGGCATCAGCAACGTCGAGCAGGGTATCGCCCAACTGGACGGTGTAGAGGATGCCGTCCCTGGTGGGGATAGTCAGTTCCTCCCCAACGTAAAGGAAGTTGGGGTCGGTCCGCAGTTCAGGGTTGTTCCAGAGCAGAGACTCCACCTGGAGGCCATGGCGAGCGGCGATGGAGGCCGCCGTATCGCCCTGCTGGACGACATAGGTGAGGTAGGCGGGCTGCGGCTCAGGGGTTGTTTCCACTGCGGCTGCTACGGCTGCCCGCGCGTCTGCCGTCTGATCCGGCTCTTCCACTGGCGTGGTCTGCGGCGGTGGGCTGGCCGCCAGCACATCGGCAGAGCCCAGCCCCGTATCGGTGTTGATCAGAGCAGCGGCACGCAGGTAACCGTCTCTATAGGGATTGGTGCTAACCTGCTTCGATGGGGAAAATGGCACCTGGGCAGCGGAGTTGCCCTGAATGATGGCCCGTGAGCCAGGCCAGGCCGCTAGAAGGGTAGCGACAACTACAGTAACCAGTACTACGCTGTGTAGATAGTACCTTCGATTTCTGCTTATTGTGAGTGTCAGATCGGCTATCTTGAGCGGGTTGCCTCGGCCCGTCGCATCAGAAACGTCCTGCCGACGGGGGATAAGCATCCTTCTAATAACGAACCTCCCCCATTGAAAGGCCTCCTAGCACCTTACCGCCACCTCCACAGCCTCCCTCTGCCTGCCTCCAGACAGCCAGCGCTAAGACGCCAAACTTTCTGGCATTATACACCATTTGTCAAGCCCTGCCCATTTTCCATATCTGACGACGGCACCTCGGCAGGTGATTCGGCCGCTCATGGTGAGCCTGTCGAACCATGATCCTCCGCTCCTCCTTCGACAAGCTCAGGATGAGCGGGGGCGGTAGGTTCAGGGTGAGAGGCCAGAGGGCGTCTGATGCTCCATGTATCACGCTAGAAGGCCTCCACCGCCCTATCGAACTCGCCGGGCAGAAGGTTCACCAGGATGGGGCCGCGGTCCAGGAACAGGGGAGCGATGGCTGAACCGCGGATAGCGCCGCCCAGGCCAAGGTAGGGGTAGGTGGTGAACAGGATAAGGAACACCTCGACGAGGATGAGCCCCTTGAGAAGCCCGAAGGCGGCGCCTGCCAGGTGGTCGAACTGGCCCAAGAGGAGCAAGCTCGCCATATGCTTCAGCAGAATGGCCGCCAATTGCCCGGCCAGGGCCAACGCCCCAAACAGCACGAGGAAAGCCATCACATTGGCGGCTTTGTCGTTGTCGATGAACAGAAGCACATCCCTTGCAAGGTCATCGTAGTAGAAGCCAGCGGCTAGCACCCCCACCACGACGGCAATGACGGCCACCACCTCGCGGATGAAGCCAGCCCTAAAGGCGGCGAAGGTGAACCAGACGATGGCGATCACAATGGCCACATCCAGCCAGTTCATTGTTCTTTGCCTGTTCTAGCCAGGAGCTACATGCCCGCCATCAGGGAGCAGAAACGGCGGTGGCTCCAGATCAGAAGCGATAAGAGAAGGCCGCCGAAGAGCAAGCCTCCTACAACATCGCTGGGCCAGTGGGCGCCTACGTACACTCTCTGCAATGCTGTCAGCACGATGATGATGAGGCATAATGCCTGCACCAGAAGACGCAGGAGCCGGGAGGGTATCAGCAAGCCGGCCAGGTAGAAGATGAAGCCGTACACCAGGACGGCGGCGGTGGCATGACCGCTGGGGAAGGACGAACTCGCCGTCTTCTCGCTCACCTCCACCAGGTGACCCGCTGGCCGCGGCCTGTCCACCAACAACTTGACGACTCTGTCTGACAAGTACACTACCAGGGCCCCCACCAGCCATATCGCCGCCGAGCGGTTGGCCAACAGCCACAGCGCCAAAGCGCCGCCAAAGACAACGAGCAGCACCAGGGGTATCTCCGCCATTCGGCTGGTCCAGTCCAGGGCTTTGCCGAAGGCCGCGGCGTCGATATCCTGGAGGCGATGGGTCAGCCACAGGTCGGCGGGGAAGTAGTCGACGGCGGCAGCGAAGCCAGCCGCGATGATGAAGCCTAGGGCCGCCACCAGCCACAACTTCCAGAATACGCGCCCCCATCTTTCGCCGGTCGAACGTTGGTCTGCCGCCTTGTGCCTCATCATCGCGCCATTATGGGACGGCGGCCAGGTTTACGCAAGCTGGAGCCGATGCTATGATCCGTTCTGCTTGCGGCAGGCGGGCAGGAGGTAGAGCATCGACGACGTCAGGTTGCGAGAACTACTCACCGGCCTGCAAACAGGAACCCTCTCCATTGATGAAACGCTGGAACGTCTGCGGCGATTCCCTTACGAGGACCTGGGTTTTGCCGCGGTCGACCACCATCGGGCCCTGCGCAGGGGCTTCCCAGAGGTAATCCTCGGCCAGGGGAAGACAGACGAGCAGGTCGTGGCCATCGGCGAGAGGCTTCTCAGCCAGGGCGATCGCCTGCTGGTGACGCGCGTGGATGCTTCGACCTATGCTGCCCTCAAAGAGATCATCTCCGACGCCGTCTATCACGCCACCGCCCGGGCGATCAGTGTGAATCGCCACCCGCAGCCGCTGCTGGACGGTGTGGCCATCGTCTGCGCTGGCACCTCCGATCTGGCGGTGGCCGAGGAGGCGGCGGTCACGGCGGAGATTGTGGGCAGCCGGGCGGAGCGCATATACGACGTGGGCGTAGCTGGCCTGCACCGCCTGCTGGGCCATCTGGCCGTCCTTCAGGAGTCGAAGGTGGTGGTGGCCGTAGCGGGCATGGAGGGGGCGCTGCCCAGCGTGGTGGCCGGTCTGGTGGCAGCGCCGGTCATCGCCGTGCCCACATCGATTGGCTACGGCGCGAGCTTGCAGGGTTTGGCTCCCTTGCTGGCTATGCTCAATAGCTGTGTCCCCGGCGTGGCGGTGGTCAACATCGACAACGGCTTCGGCGCCGGCTATCTGGCAGCGATGATCAACCGCCTGGCCTGGCAGGAGCGAAGGGATTGAAGGAGGCGTAGCGTGGTGACAAGGCTTCGACTGGTGATGGCTGGTCTGACAGCTCTGGTAGCCTTCCTTCTTGCTGCTATCATGGCCTGCAACGGCGGCGGGGGCGAAGGTGAGGCGACGCCCACTCCTGTGGCCACCGAGGTGCAGGATCAGCTCAAGCGGATGGTGATCCAGTTGGAGGACCTACCCTCTGGCGTCATCCGGGCGGAGGAGTTCTTCGTGACCAATGAAGAGTCGGCCGCCGAGAGTACCGACCGCGAAGGGCGGCTGGCTATGCTGAAAGAGTGGGGGCGGATTCTGGGCTACGATGTCACCTATCAGCCTACTCCGGCGCTCGCGAGCGTGGTGGGGCTCATGTTGGTCAACGGCGCGTCCAGCCTTTACAGCAGCGAGGAGGGTGCCAAGGCATCGTTCGCCGATGCCTTACAGACGGCCCGCAGCAGCTTGAGCGCTGGGGCCATCGGTGCCGAGGGGATGGAGGGCGGAAAGATGGAGGAGGTGACCAGCCCTCCGCTGACAGACGAGATGATGTGGCTGCGCATGACGGCCAAGTCCGCGGCGGAGGAAGGGGTGGAGGCTGAGACCTTCGCCGACGATATTGTCATCTTCAGGCAGGGGCCGGCTCGGGCCTACCTGCGGATCTGGTGGATCATGGACGGCGGACGCAGCGACTTCATACAGCAGCTCGTTGAGGCGCAGGCCCAACGCTTGAAGGACGCCACCCCCTAGGGAAGGCACTGCTATTCCCCTTCCGGCCCCCGAACGATGGCTAGAAGCAGTTTCAAAAATGGCTCGCCACCCCCGCCTGAAGGCGGGGGCATGGATGCCGCCCCGTTTACGGGGCGGTGTGGAGAGAATTCTGAAATAGCTTCTAGGATTGGCTATCTAGACTGTTTCTCGGGCGCCAGCGGCGACATGATCCTGGGCGCTCTGGTGGATGCAGGGCTCTCCCTGGAGAGCCTGAGGGCCGAGCTGGCTAAGCTGCCGCTGACGGGCTATCGGCTGAGCGCTCGCAAGGTGCGCCGGGCGAGCCTGGCCGCCACTCAGGTCAGGGTGGCGCTGGCCAAAAGGCAGCCGCCAAGAAGGCTGGCCGATATCCTGGGCATCATTGAGGACAGCTCTCTCCCTCCAGCCGATAAGGACAAGGGGGCGGCTATCTTCGGCCGCTTGGCAGAGGCGGAGGCCAAGGTACACGGCTTGCCTCTGGCACAGGCGCACCTTCACGAGGTGGGGGCGGCGGACGCTATCGTGGACGTGATGGGCGCTGTGGCTGGCCTGCGCCTGCTGGGGGTGGAAGAGCTGTTCGCCTCAGCGCTGGCCCTGGGCGGCGGCAGGACGGAGAGCGCCGCGGGCGTCCTGCCCCTGCCAGCACCAGCCACTCTGGAGCTTGTGGCCTCGGCAGGGGCCCCCACCGTTGCCCGCCAAGGTGGGGAAGACTGGGAGCTCCTGACCCCCACCGGCGCTGCCATCATCACCACCCTCGCCCGCTTCCAGCGTCCGGCCATGAAGGTGGAGTGCGTGGGCTACGGCGCCGGCAGCCGGGACATCGCTGGCTGGCCCAACGTGCTGCGCCTGTGGCTGGGCACAGCGATGGAGGATGCCAGACAGCTCATGCTCCTGGCGGAGACCAACATCGATGACATGAACCCCGAGATCCTGGGCTACGTGCAGGAGCGGCTGTTTGCCAGCGGCGCTGCCGACGTCTGGCTCACGCCCATCCAGATGAAGAAAGGACGCCCCGGGGGTCTCCTTTCTGTCCTCTGCCCCCTGCAGGCCGAGGATGCCATCGTCTCGCTGATCCTGCGGGAGACGTCCACCCTGGGGGTGCGGTTGCGGGAGGTGCGACGGCGGGAGGCCGAACGGGAGGTGCTGACGTTCGAGTCTAGCCTGGGGCCGGCCGTGGTGAAGGTGAAGCGCCTGCCCGGGGAGCCACCGCAAGCGTCGCCCGAGTACGAGGTCTGTCGGCGGCTGGCGGAGGCCAGCGACAAACCGCTGGCCGAGGTCTATCGCATCGTCCAGGCAGAGGCGCAGGCCCTTCTGGGGTGGATGGCAGGCAGCGGCCAGTCCTAGCGGATCAGCCTCCGGCCGATGGCGCCAGATTGAGCTGCCACGTCCAGGCGGTGGTGGCGTATTTCTCCCGCTCCAGCCGCTGCGCCAACTGCTCCTCCTCGGCGGTCAGGCGGCCGCGGCGAAACCGCACACCCCAGGCGCGGGTAAAGCCCTCCACCAGCGCGCGGGCCATCTCGCGGCGGGGCACCCTGCGCCCCAGCGATTCCTCCAGGGATATCGCCGCCGACGGCTGCCCGCCAGGGGACGCCAGGCGGATGCTGCCCTGCTGAAGCAGGATGCCATCGCGCCGCAACTGAGCGCTCCCCACTAGCTTGGCACCGTCGAGGGCCAACTCATGCGGAGCTATTGCCTCGAAGCACCACTCGCCCGCGGGCAAGCGGCCCTGGGCAGCGGCCTCTCGCAGCGGCGGCAGGCCGAGAATGGCCAGGCCCTCGGCCAGTGCCCGGGCGATCTTGCCGTACGACTGGTGGATGCTTCCTGCCAGCAGGGGATGGTCGACGGGGGCAATGACGCTGTAGCAGATGTCGCCCCGGTGGAGGACGGCCCGACCGCCGGTGGGCCGCCTCACTACCTCCAGGCCGGCCTCTCGGTGGGTCTCGGGCGGGACAGGCTGAAAACGGCCCAGCGACAGGCAGGGAGGCCGGAAGCTGAACAGGCGCAGGGTGGGCGGCGAGTGGCCCCGGCCGCAGAGGGTGAGGAGGGCATCGTCTACGGCCATCTGGCGGGCGCCTGACGCCCAGCCGCTGTCGATGAAACGCCAGGTGGCGGTGCTCATCCTGCTACAGCCCCAGAGCGCGCTGGGCGTTCTCGTAGAAGATGAGACGTTTCTCCTCAGCGCTGAGGGGCAGGCCATCGATGCGCCGGGCGTCGATGATGGGGTGAAACCAGGGCCAGTCGGAGCCGAAGAGCACGCGATGGCAGCCGACGCGGCGGATCATCGCCACCGCCTCCTCGTCGGATACGGTATTAGGGCTGATCGTCCCACTCATGGTACCGCTCGTGTCCAGGTAGACGTTGGGGTAGGCCTGCATGATCTCCACCGCCTCGTCCAGAAAGCCGCGGGCCATGTGGGCTAGGACAAGGGTGAGGCCGGGGAACTGGCGCAGGACCGCGACGAAGTTGGCGGGCCGGGCGTGCTGCTCGGGATCACCGGCCAGGGCGAAGGCGCCCGAGTGGCTGATGATAGGCAAGCCTAGCTCTTGGGCTCTGTCATAGGCGGGGTAGAGGTGGTCGTCGTTGGGGAAGTGACGCTGGATGGTGGGATGGAGCTTGATGCCCCTGGCCCCCTCCTTGACGCGGTCGTTTACCTCCTGGGCCATGGTAGCCCCGTCCATGCTGGGGTCCAGGCCGATGTAGGGCACTAGGCCAGGGTTCTCACGGGCGACGGCGCAGGTCCAGGCGTTACGCCTCTGCAAGCGGGCGATCGCGTCCAGGCGGATCTGCTCCTCGGCCTCCGCGCGCCGGACCGGCGACAGGTCAGGGGGAAGCTTGGACAGAGCAACCTGGCGCATGTCGAACACCGGCGTCATATTCAGCATCACCGCCTTGGCGATGTTGCCCTCCCGCATGAGGGCGACAAGCTCCTCGATGGTGCCGGCGTGGCCGCTGCTCCCGATGCCGGACTGGGCCTGCCAGCCGATCTCCGGCCGGGGGTAGGTGTGGAGGTGGGCGTCGATAATGGGATAGTCAAGCATGGGGAACGCCCTCCTTGCCGGCCCTAGGCCTTGGGGAAGCCCAGGCCGCGCTCGCGCAGGCTGACGAAGCTCTGGCGGCCGATGACGATGTGGTCGAGGACGTCGATGCCCAGGAGCTGGCCGGCCTCCACCATCTGGCGGGTCATCGCCACGTCGTCGCCGCTGGGCGTGGGGTCGCCGGAGGGGTGGTTGTGCACCACGATGAGGGCAGGGCAGCCCTCGCGGACGGCCTCTCGGAAGACCTCCGCTACCCGCACCAGGGTGGAGTTGACGTTGCCCTTGTAGACCTCGGGCATGGCCAGCACCTGGTTCTTGGTGTTCAGAAGGAGCACCCGTAGGTGCTCCTGATCGAGCAGGTCCATCTCGGCCATGACCAGATTGGCCACGTCCTGGGGCGAGTGCACTGCCGCTCGCTCCTGGGGCTGAGTGGAGAGGAGGCGGCGGCCCAGCTCCAGGGCGGCCTTCACCTGGGCCGCCTTGGCCTCGCCCAGACCCCGCTGGCTGCACAGCTCGCCGAAACTGGCCTTGGCCAGGCCGGTCAGGCCGCCGAAGCGGGCCAGGGTGCGGCTGGCCAGGGCCAGGACATTCTC
>JALHUG010000011.1 GCA_022866185.1 Dehalococcoidia bacterium | reverse complement strand
GCGGAAGCTGTTCATGTTCTTCACTTCTACCTTGCCCAGGAACTCCTGGCTGCCGCGCGGGCGGATGCTCACGTTGGCATCGCAGCGGAACTGGCCCTCCTCCATGCTGGCCGTGCTCACCCCCAGGTATCGGAGGATCTGGCGCAGCTTCATCAGGTACTGGCGGGCCTCCTCCGGCGAGCGCAGGTCGGGCTCGCCGACGATCTCCATCAGGGGCACGCCAGCGCGATTGACGTCCACCAGGCTGTAGGTCTCCCCCGCCTCGTTCTGAACGTGGACCAGGCGAGCGACGTCTTCCTCCAGGTGGACGCGGGTGATGCCAACCCGCCTCTCCTTGCCATCTACGTCGATCTCCAGCCAGCCGTCGTGGGAGAAGGGCATGTCGTACTGAGAGATCTGGTAGCCCTTCATCAGATCGGGGTAGGGGTAGTTCTTGCGATCGAAGCGGGAAACCTCGGCGATCTGGCAGTTGAGGGCGAGGGCGGTCATGATCGTGAACTCCACCGCCTGTCGGTTGATGACCGGCAGGACGCCGGGCATGCCCAGGCAGACGGGGCAGACGTGGGTGTTGGGGGGAGAGTCAGCGTAATCGGCGCTGCAAGAGCAGTACATCTTGCTCTTGGTGAGGAGCTGAGCATGTACCTCCAGGCCGATTACGGTTTCATACTCAGTAGCAACGCTGGTCATATTCAAATCGCACGCTAGTATAACAGCGGAGGCTCGCTGAGGCAAGGCTTATCGGGACAAGGCTGGTGCCGAGGGCGGGATTCGAACCCGCACTCCGCCTCAGGCGGAAGCGGATTTTAAGTCCGCCGCGTCTACCAATTCCGCCACCTCGGCACGCTACATAACGCCCCAGCTTGCCTTGGCTGACGCTTGCTCTGGAATAGAAAACTCAGAACCCGGGCAGCGCCCCGATGTTCTGAGTTGGCTTCATGTCTCCTGGAGGCGACGGGCGGATTCGAACCGCCGATCAGGGTTTTGCAGACCCCTGCCTTAACCACTTGGCTACGTCGCCCTGGGGCGGAAGACGGGATTCGAACCCGCGACCCCCTCCTTGGCAAGGAGGTGCTCTACCACTGAGCCACTTCCGCTCCCTACGCCTTCCTGGTGCCGAGGAGGGGATTTGAACCCCTACGCCCTTTCGAGCACCGCCCCCTCAAGACGGCGTGTCTACCTATTCCACCACCTCGGCGGTCTGCTATCTATATTACATATTTTACCAATCTTGGCAAGACCCTGGTGCCCTTGCGCTGTGGACGGCGGCCGCCGCGGATGATATAGTCGTCCGCGGCGTTAGGTAAAGCTTGGAGGTGCTGCGGCTTCCTTGCCGCTGGAGCTAAGCTGTGATGGAAAGTCAGCGTTTCGAGGAACTGGTTCTGGAGGCAGTGGAGGCCCTACCCCAGCGCTTCCGAGACAGGCTGGCCAACGTAGACATCGAGGTGAGAGACTGGCCTAGCCCGGAGGAGCTGCGGTCGGCGCGAGTTCCTGCGGGGCGCATGCTCTTGGGCCTCTACGTTGGCATCCCTCACACCAGGAGGGGGGATCACTACAATCTGGCGCTGCCCGATCGCATATTCATCTACCAGCGCCCTATCGAGAGGCTGTGCCGCAGCGACGATGAGGTTAGAGAGCGCATTGGGCGGGTCATCAAGCATGAGGTCGCCCACCATTTTGGCCTGACAGACGCCGACCTGCGTGACAGCAGCGTATCTTGAAGCCGCCCGATGGCCTTTACCCAGCGTGGGCAGGCCATCAGGCGGCTTGGGCGGCGCTTGGTTGTGGTAGCGTTGCCTCGCGTTCGGCGAAGGCGTCGGCCTACAGGCGCCCCAGGGCGCCGGCAAGCCTGTCCATCGCCGCATTCCGTAGCCTCTCCATTTTGGCCTTTAGGTCTTGGAGCTCTTGATCGTTCAGAAGACCAGAGAGTTCCTCGGCGAGGCGGTTTGCGACGGGGAAGGCCTCGGCAAGCTTGCGCTCGCCCTTCTCGGTCATGCGAACCCACGTCTTGCGGCGATCACGCCGGTCAAAGACCCGCTCCACCAGCCCCGGCTCTTCCAGTCTGTCCACCAAGCCAGTTATCGTCTGGCTGGCCTTGACCATGGCTCGCCCGATCTCGCCGGTGGTGAGGGTCCCGCCCCCCTTCTTCAGGACACCCAGGAGATGGATCTGGGGGAGCGAAAGATTATGGGGCAGAAGAGCCAGCTCGGTCAGCTTGAAGATGGCGTTGTAGGTCTGGTAGATCGTTATCCACTCAGACATGCCCCTGGCGCCAGTAAGCTTGGCGCCACCAGGCTTGGCGCCACCAGGCTTGGCCTGCCCTGCTTGTTGCTGTCGTGCCGACATTGGACTTGTCCTCCCTCCTCTTGTACCTTGGGCGTCGGCGGTCGCCGCGCCCCTTCCTTCTGCTTATCTCCGCAGCGAATTCAAGTAGTCCTTTATCCAGCGCCGAGCGTTCTGGCTGATCACCTCTCGGTGCCACAGCAGACTCATGTGCTGGATCCCCACACCCATGGTGGTGAGCACGTGGGCCAACTGACGAGGGTCCATGTTGTCCGCGATCTGGACGTCGACAACGCCCTTGTGCACCACCTGCTCGACTTGATCGACCGTCGGCTCCAACCATTCTTCCAGCCGCTTTCGGAAGCCCTCGTGTATGGTGGCCATGCGGAAAGAGAGGTCAGTTGTGGAAATTTCTACCCCTCCCAACTGGATAAGGTTGGGCAGGGCGTCAAACGCCTTCGAGAGGCGGTCGATAGGATGTTCGTTCGTTTGCAGGTACTTGCGCGTGCCCTGCGCGAGAGCCAGCCGCAGCCCCTCGTCGATAGCGGCGTAGCCTAGCTCTTCCTTGGACGAGAAGTGGTGGTAGAGGACGCCTCTTGTGCAGCCGCTTTCCCTCAGGATATCGGCGATGCTGGTGTTGTGGTAACCACGGCGGGCAAACAGCTTGAGGGCTGTCTGAACGAGGCGTGTCCTGGACTCTTGGCTAGGCAACATCTGACCAACCGGTCGGTATCCTACCACGCCTCTCACATGAGTGTCAAGTGTCAACATTGTCTCCTAAACTAGGGCAGATTTTCCAGGGGCTTGACGCCCATGCAGTCCCCGTCGCCGAGCAACGCAGCGGGGCCTGCGTTGGGCTGGCACATCCCTGCCGCAACGGTGGTGCGGACGACTGTGGTGTCACGACCGCAATTTCCTCGCTGTAGCCATCTGATCAAACGTGTTCCTTGGGTCATGGTGGCGCTCTTCGGAATCTTAACAATTGCTAAGCTAGCTTATATTGTCATTTCCCCCGCTTAGTGTCAAGAGTCGGGGAATTCCAGAAATTTCCCACGCGAGAGGCGACACAGAGTCGTATCCCGTGATGATGCTCACGAAGGTGAGTTGGGGCGTGAAGGCCGGTGACCAATCTGCCGTGTGCACAGAGCGCGATTATTGCCGGGCCACGATAGCTAGCGGGCATTCGACAAGCTCTGGCGGAGACGGAGCTGGCTCCGAGAAATCTGGTCGCCAGCCATGGCATAGCGCGATGCATGATCGCCTAGCATCACCCCCTTCCCAGCGAAGGAATGAACCTTTACGGATAGAGCAGGGAGATTATAAACGTTCATGTTTTGTTGTCAAGTACTTTTTGCCGTTCTTTTGTGAAGAATTATCGCTCGCTTCGCCACGCATCGTCAGCGGCGGCCCCTCCTGCTGACCGGCGGCCCAGTCCAGCCTCCTCCACTTGCACCGCGCGAGCGGTTGGCCGGCCTCGTCGGGCAGTAGAGGCTCGCCACCATTGCCCGCACGTGCCCTGTTGGGGGTGGGTGTTGTTCCAGACGGTCGGTTTCAGAGGCGGCGCCAGCAGCCTTCTGGCGCGTCTGAGGGCACTTCTGGCCGTCGGCCTCGCCAAATTAATGCCCATTCAGGGCTAGTGGGCTGCCGCAGGGGGCTTAGGCTTGGGCCAAAATCCGACGCATCTCCTCCGCAGTGAAGGCGCGCAGGGTCTCGCTGGAGACGTTACCGGCCTCGGCGACGTTGAACAGGCCGGCCACCATGGCCTCTTCGCTGGGCGCATCCACGACGGCTACCAGGTCGTAGCGCCCTTGAGTCCAGTAGTGACCCAGGACCTTGAAGCCGCGCGCCTCGTTCTGCTTGCGCACCTCTTCGGCGCGTTTCACGCTCTCCTTGACGTTCTTGCGTCCCTCGCCGGTGAAGCGATAGAGGACGACGTAGGTAGGCATGATAGACCTCCTTTTGGCGAAAGCTGGACTAGGCCCCCTGATCTTAGCACTGGCGGCGAGGCAGTCAAGACCGGCGCGGAAGAGGTAGCTCTCCTCCGAGTTCTGGCAGGGGTGGAGGGATTCGAACCCCCGACCTGCGGTTTTGGAGACCGCTGCTCTGCCAACCTGAGCTACACCCCTGCCCTCGGCTGAGGTTATTGTAGCCAAGAGGCCTACGGCCGGTCAATAACATGGTTCTGGAACTAGCGGCGCATGCGCTGCTTGCCGGCCATCTTGAGGCGCATCTTCTGCCAAAGCGCGGCCAGCTTCGCGCGGCCGCCGCCCAAGAGCCAGCTTTGCCCCCAGAGGTGGTCGTACTTCCCTGACATGACCCGCGGGTACTCGGAGGCCACTTCCGCACCGAAGAGAAGGGCCACCGCGCTGAGGTACATCCAGACGAGCAAGGCCACCACCGCACCTAGGGAGCCGTAGACCACATCGTAGTGGCCAAAGTTGGCCACATAAAGGCTGAAGCCATTCTTGATTGTCTCGAAGAAGATGGTAGCGATCAGTGCCCCCAGCCAGACATCGCCGATCTTGATGGGAGCAGCGGGCACGAAGCGATAGAGCACGATGAAGGCCCCGAAAGAGAATATCGCCGGCATCAGGTGAGGTATGGCCCGCCAGAAGAATGCGGTGTCGCTGGACAGAGGGCCGAGGATATCCGAGCTAGCCTCCTGGGTGGTGCGGAGCAGCGCCGTGGTGCCGATGGACAGCAGGAAGAACACCCCTATTCCGGCCATCATGCCCAGATCGAGTAGCTTCTGCTTGACAAAGTGGCGCGGGGTTTTGACATCCCAGGCTATGTTCAGGGAGCTGTGGATGGCTCCGAACATGGCGCTGGCCGACCAGGCCAGGCCCAAGAGTCCCACCGTGCTCAAGGGGATGCTGATGCCAGCGATAGCGTCTACGGCGTCTCTCACTTCGTTTCGGCCTTTGTCCGCTGTAAGAGGAAGGAACTCCAACACGTGGTCTATTAGGTTCTTCTGAAGGCTGCTGCTCTGGAGGAAGATGCCGAATATCGACACCATGAAGATAAGCAGAGGGAACAGTGAGAAGAGGGCATAGTAGGAAATGGCAGCCGCCATGTGAGTGCAGCGGTCATCCCCAAATTTCTGGATAGAACGAACCGTCAGGATGAGCAGCCTTCGCACGTTCCTGATGCCTTGCTGCTAGTATACTACTGGGCGAAGTGCAAGGAGACGTGGAGCAAGAAGGCGAGAACTTCGCTGGGGGGATGGCTGGCATGGCTGGCTGCTGCCTGGGCCAAGGGAGCGGTGTGAGGAGCGCTCAGCCGCGCCACCCCTACCGCGATGTGTTAGCGCACGTGCGAGGAGCGCACTCGGTCAGCCACCGCCATCTTGCCTATCTGGAGGGAGGTCGGCGAGCCCTAAGCTCCGCCGACCTCCCTATACCTCCCATTACATAAGGAGGCGGGTCTTCCAAGGGGGTGCGGCCCTTGCTGCGAAGAGAAATTCTCTCCGCGACCCGCCACGCACGAAACGCACCAACAAGGCATATCTTAAGCTTATTGGGATACTTTGTCAATTATCATTGGCGATTCAATATCAACCGCGGCGAGCCTGGTCGGCCGGGGGACTATCCAGGCAGACGGGGATGCATTTTGGGTAGACCGGCCTGCCGCAAACCAGCGGCTGGCGTTGGCCATTGGGCAGGAGGGCCAGAGGGCTACCTCAGCTAGGGCGCACGGTGCAGCACGCTACCTGCAGGTCTGGCTGAGCTTGTTCCAATACAGGCTCACATCGCCGGTGATTGAAATGATGTTGTCCATGTTGAAGTCCATGCGCACCCACCACTTGGGGTCGCCAGGCGCAGATTCGATGCGCCCGCGGAAGTTCGAGACGTCGCCAGTAATAGTAATCACTCTGTCGTTGTTGATGTCCAGGGGCCAGGCGGGGTCGGACGAATTGTCGGGGCAGGCGTCCAGAGGGTCGGTGCCCAGGTGGGTCTCCACCGCGTCAGTGAACCCGTCATTGTCATCGTCGTCGTCACAGGCGTTGCCCAGGCCGTCGCCGTCGGTGTCGGTCTGGTCGGGGTTGTAGTTCGAGGGGCAGTTGTCAACGGCGTCGGGGATGCCGTCGCCGTCGCTGTCGGCGTCTAGGTAGGCATAGACAGCGTACTGCTCAATGGCGCACTCTCCATAGCCGACCTTGAAGTAACCATCGCCATTCCAGCCAGGACCCCAGCTGTTCTTGACGATCCAATAGCCACCAGCGTCATTGTAGCCAGCAATTGCTACACCGTGGTTGATGCCGGAATCTTTTGTGCACCTGTAGATGCCTTGCCCGTCAAAGTAGCCACCATAGCCGGAGCCGACACCTATGGCAACTGTGAGGGGTCCGTTGTCAACGACGCTCTGCTTTATCTGACTGGCTGAAACAGAACCCACGGCATCTATTTTTCGCAGTCTGCCTTGCCAGTCCGAACATCTGCCGGCACAGGTTGCATCGCTGCAACTGCCTCCTGTTCGATACGTGCAATACGAGCTGCAGGTGCCACCACCGCATGCGCAACCAGACCCATCGACATACGGAAGGCAGGCCTCATCGGGAATTCCTGTATCCCTGACGAAGGTGAGGGCCGTCGCCATCCAACCACCACAGCAATTCTGACCCGATAGACAATCGGACACCAGGTATTCTTCCGACAAGTCCAGGTCAAGGTTGGGATTACCGGTGCCGATGTTGTACATCGCTTCCACTACACCAACGGCTGAGAATGCCCAGCAGGAGCCGCACGACCCTTGGTTTTTCACCGAAGTCATCCAGTTCTGTCCGCCGTAGTTCCTCCAGTCGAAGGAGGAGGGTACGTCCACTGCTGAAACCCCTTCTTCTGCAGGAATTGAGCTTTGTTCTACGGGAAGACTTCCTCTGGTAGCCTCTTCGCTCAAACCCATCAATTCTGTGGCAGCACCGATCTTTTCTTGGCCACGAACGCAAACACTGTACTCTCTCGAAAGAGGGTTCTCGCCATCGGTCTTCGTTATCGAACCATAGCCCTGTCTTGCACAATAGGAGTGGCCTTGCCCGCACTTGCCTTGGAGGAAGCTCCACTCATTGCACCGGCTACCATCTGGGAAGATGCATACCCCAGACTGTCCTTCATCTGTGCCAACCACTTCGTATTCATACCCCAGCTCACGACAGTAGACAGCGGCAGGGTTTGCCATTCCGGGGGCGTTTCCGTTACAGCCGGAAGCAGTATCATTGGCGGCAACATCGACTGCCGGCGGGCCGGCAGAGCCGCGTTGCCAGCCTGCTGCCAGCAGGACGGCGCAGACCGCCAGGGCGCCGATGGTTGCCTTTCTTCGACTCGTACCCCTCAACATGTTTCCTCCCTCTGTAAGCACAGTTAGAGCGTCGCAGTCGCTCACCGTGCCTCAATGTCTAAAGACGCGCCAACACCCCAGGGCGTTGCGTTATGTCACCAAGACTCGCCCAACTTCGCGGTTGATCTTCTAGCGGGTGCGATGTCGGCCCGAGTCACCAGCATTCTGGACCAGCGGGACGTTCGCTTGCTGTCTGAAGGTTCTCGACCGGGGATGCGGCATGCTGTATCGTGTGACAGCGTGGACGGCATGGCGTCCACTCAGGTCAACCCTGCCGGGCGAACCCAAGGAGCAATCATGGACAGGCTGGGCGAACTGCGCCCCATCTTCTACCCGCGGGCGCTGGCGGTGGTGGGCGTGTCGAGGGATCAGAGGAAGTTTGGCAGCCTCTTCTTGCAGGCCCTGCTGGACTTCGGCTTCAAGGGGAAGATCTACCCCGTCAATCCAGCAGGAGGGGAGATCCTCGGGCTAACGACGTATCCTAGCGTTCGGGATATCCCTGAGCCCGTCGACCTGGCCGCCATCATGGTCCCGGCGCCCGTTGTGCCCGCGGTGCTCGAGGACTGCCTTGCCAAGGGCGTGAAGGGTGCTGAGGTCTTCACGTCAGGATTCGCGGAGACCGGGGATGAGCGGGCGACTGCTATCGAGCGCGAGCTCACCCTCATTGCACGCCGGGGCATCCGGATCATCGGGCCTAACTGCTTCGGCATCTACTGTCCCGCGAGTGGCCTCACCCTTCTCCCAGGCGGCAACTTCCCCGGGGAGAGTGGGCCTGTCGCCTTCATCACTCAGAGCGGCGGTCACGCCGTCGAGTTCGCCTGGGAGGCGAGGGGGCGAGGGTTCTCCTTCAGCAAGGTCATAAGCTATGGCAATGGCTGCGACCTGAACGAGGCGGATCTCCTTGAGTACATGGCCCAAGACGACGAGACCAAGATCGTGGCCATGTACATCGAAGGCCCTCGCGAGGGAAGGCGGTTCGTGCGGCTCGTCAGAGAGCTGGCCCCGCGCAAGCCGGTCATTATCTGGAAGGCAGGTCTCACTCCGGCTGGGGGAAAAGCGGTGCACTCTCATACCGCGTCCCTGGCAGGGGAGGAGGCCATCTGGGACGCTCTGTTCAAGCAGACCGCTGCCGTCCCCGTCCGCAGCCTGGAGGAGCTGGCCGACACTGTCCTCGCCTTTCTCCATCTGCCCGCTTCCACCGGCCGGCGGGTGGGGGTGGTTGGCGGTGGGGGCGGCATTAGCGTCGCCGCTGCCGACGCCTGCGATCGTGTGGGCCTGGACATCCCACCGTTCGATGGGGACATTCAGCAAAAGCTGTGGGAAATCCTGCCCGCCGCCGGCACCAGCGTGAGGAACCCTGTGGATATTGGGGTGCCGCTGGTAGGGGCGCAGGCCTTCGAGCGCGTCCTAGGGGGCGTCGCCTCCGCCGATTGCATCGACACGATCATCGCTACGCAGGCGATGTTCCACGTCCTTGGGGGGAAATTCGGGCCTCCGCCTGACAAGCGGGAGGGCTTCCTCCAGGGGCTCGTCGAGACTCCAGCGAAGGTGAGAGATAGATTCGGAAAGCCCATTGTGATTGTCCTGCCGGTGGGCGGTGAGGACGTGGGCATGATCGAGGCCGAGAAGGGGCGGAGGCAGATAAGGGACCAGTACCTCAGCATGGGGATCCCCTCGTACCCCACGCTGGAGCGGGCAGCGAGGGCCGTGGCCAACGTGGCCACCTACTACGCGAAGGCAGCCCAGGCGTAGGGGACGGCCCAGGTCGATCGGCCGCTAGCACGAACCACACGATGGCGTTGGCCAGCGGCAGGGCAGGGGTCGCTCGCCTTCCTCGTTCCGTGGCCTCTTCCGGCTGCGCATCTACTTCCAGCAGGGGCGTCTGCGTGGTATCCTAGTGGCCACCGCCAGCGAGGAGCCGAACGCGCTGATCTGGCGCAGGAGCCGGCCAGGGAGATTGGGGGAGAGGCGTGGAGCAGCTAGACAGGGTTCACAGTCCTTACGGCCTGGAGCACCATGGCATCAGGAACGTTGGCAACGTATGGTGGAACCTCTCGACGCCTGTCCTGTACGAGGAGACTGTGCGGCGCCGGGAGGCGGTTATC
>JALHUG010000084.1 GCA_022866185.1 Dehalococcoidia bacterium | reverse complement strand
ACTTGCCCTCCAGGATCTCCTTGAAGCTCCGCACCGTGTCGCGGACGGGCACGTACTTGCCGGAGCGGCCGGTGAAGGCCTCGGCCACGAACATGGGCTGGGAGAGGAAGCGCTGGATCTTGCGGGCGCGCATCACCGTCATCTTGTCCTCCTCCGACAGCTCCTCGATGCCCAGGATGGCGATGATGTCCTGGAGCTCCCGATAGCGCTGAAGTACGGCCTGCACACCGCGGGCCGCCTGGTAGTGGTCCTCGCCGACGACGCGGGGGTCGAGGATGCGGGAGAAGGAGGTGAGGGGGTCGACGGCGGGGTAGATCCCCATCTCGGAGATGGCGCGGTCCAGGGCGACAACGGCGTCCAGGTGGCCGAAGGTGGTGACGATGCCGGGGTCGGTGTAGTCGTCAGCCGGCACGTAGACGGCCTGGAAGGAGGTGATGGAGCCCCGCTTGGTGGAGGTGATGCGCTCCTCCAGGGCGCCGACGTCGGTGGCGAGGGTGGGCTGATAGCCCACCGCCGAGGGCATCCGACCCAGCAGAGCGGAGACCTCCATGTTGGCCAGGATGTAGCGATAGATGTTGTCGATGAACAGGAGAACGTCCTGCCCCTCTACGTCGCGGAAGTATTCGGCCATGGTGACGCCGGTGAGACCAATGCGGGCCCGCACGCCCGGCGGCTCGTTCATCTGGCCAAAGACGAGGACAGTCTTGTCGATGACGCCCGAGCCCTTCATCTCGACCCAAAGGTCATTGCCCTCGCGGGAGCGCTCACCCACGCCGGCAAAGACGGAGGTGCCGCCGTGCTCACGCGCGATGTTGCGGATGAGCTCCATGATGACGACGGTCTTGCCCACGCCGGCACCGCCGTAGGCGCCCACCTTGCCGCCCCTGGGGAAGGGGCAGATGAGGTCCATGACCTTGAGGCCCGTCTCGAGCACCGTGGTCGTCGTCTCCTGCTCTTCCATAGAGGGCGGCGGACGGTGGATGGGCCAGTGGTCTGTGGCCTCGACATCGCCCAGGTTGTCGATGGGCTCCCCCATTACATTGAACAGCCGCCCCAGGGTGCCCGGCCCTACTGGCACCTTGATGGGGCTGCCCAGGTCGACCGCCTCGGCGCCGCGACGGAGGCCGTCGGTGCCACCCATAGTCAGGCAGCGCACCCAGTTGTTGCCCAGGTGCTGCTGAACCTCGGCCAGCAGCTTGCCGCTGTCCATGGCTATCTCGATGGCGTTATTGAGCGGCGGCAGCTCATCCACCGGGAACTCCGCGTCCACCACAGTGCCCATGACTTGAACTATCTTTCCCTTGGCCATAACATCACCGTCCCATAAGCCTGCGGCCGTTTGGGCCCTGCCGCCTCTCCCCTGAATTAGCCACCCTACTACCCCTTTCGTCCGCAGTTCAGCAACTTAGCGTTCTGCTCTAAGCACCTCGGCGCCGCCCGTCAGCTCCAGGAGCTCCTTGGTAATGCTCTCCTGGCGGGCCTTGTTATAGGTTAGAGTGAGCTCACGGATCATATCGTGGGCGTTGTCGGTAGCGCTGCGCATGGCCACCATGCGCGCCGACTGCTCGCTGGCCATCGCCTCCAGCACCGCCTCGTAGAGCTGGCGCTCCACGTAGCGGGGCAGAAGCTCAGTCATGATGTCCTCTCGCGAGGGCTCATAGATGTAGTCCACCGCCCAGGTCGCCGCCTCCGCGGGGGGTTCCACCGGCAACAGTTTGAAGACCTGCGGCCGCTGAACCGCGGTGTTGACAAACAGAGCATAGCTCAGATAGACCTCATCGGCCAGGCCTTGGATGTAGTCCTCCATGACCACCCGAGCGGCGGGCCGCACATCCTCGTAGCTGGGGTAGTCGCCCAGACCTACGAACTCGGCCACCACGTCCATACCGGAACGATGGAAGAAGTCGCGCCCCTTGCGACCGATGCAGACAAACCTGGCGGGCAACTGCCGCTCGACGACGAAGGAGGCAGTGTGGCGATTCAGGCTGGCAGGCAGGCCGCCGCAGAGGCCGCGGTCGGGCGTAATGAGGATGATATCGATGGCCTGGACCGGCCGCCGGCGCATGAGCGGATGGATGGCCTCGGGCTCCTGAAGGGGCAAGGTCTGGGCCAAGTCGGCCAGGACCGAGCGCATCTTCTCCGCATAAGGGCGGCCAGCCAGGGCGCGCGTCTGGGCTCGCCTCATCTTGGAGGCAGCCACCAGCTCCATGGCCTTGGTGATCTTGGCCGTGTTCTCGACGGTGCGAATGCGTCGGCGAATCTGGCGAAGAGTAGCCATTAGGAGAGACCCTCACACCCCAGGCTAAAGCCTGGGGCATAGCACAGCCCACTGATGCCGCAGCCTTCAGGCTGAAGACCCTCGCACCCCAGGCTAAAGCCTGGGGCATCCCACAGCCCATCGATGCCGCAGCCTTTAGGCTGCGGTCTTGAACCACAGCTCTCGACGGTGCGAATGCGTCGGCGAATCTGGCGAAGAGTAGCCATTAGGAGAGACCCTCGCACCCCAGGCTGAAGCCTGGGGCATCCCACAGCCCACCGATGCCGCAGCCTTCAGGCTGAAGACCCTCGCACCCCAGGCTAAAGCCTGGGGCATCCCACAGCCCCTCGATGCCGCAGCCTT
>JALHUG010000083.1 GCA_022866185.1 Dehalococcoidia bacterium | reverse complement strand
CGCCAGGCCGGTCAGGCCACTGCCACGAACGAGATGCATGAGCACCGTCTCCGCCTGATCGTCGGCGGTGTGGCCGGTGGCGACCACATCGATGGCCGCTTTGTCCGCCTGCTCAGCCAGGAAGCGATAGCGCAGCTCGCGCGCGGCTTCCTCCAGAGACAGGCGGTGCTGGCGAGCATGGGCGCGCACATCGCCCTGCCCAACAAGAAGGGGAAGGCCGAGCCTGGCGGCCAAGTCGGAAAGGAAAGCCTTCTCGGCCTCCCTCTCCGCCCGACGGCGCAGGCCGTGATCGAAGTGGGCCAGCCAAAGGTCGAGCGTCAGCCCGCCTGAGGCGGCCAGGTGAGCCAGGGCCAGGAGAAGAGCGGTCGAGTCGGGGCCGCCGGAGACAGCGAGCAGCGCACGCTGAGCGGCGGAGAAGAGGCCGTGGCCCTGGATGTAGCGAAGCAGCCGCCGCTCCAAACGCTGGCCAAAGCGGCTGCGGGCTTGAGCTTCCGGATGACTTCGCCCCGTCTTCGCCTTCATAGCACCCATCAGGGAAACAATTGGGCGGCCCCTAGCCGCCCGAGTCTCTCCCACCGCTGCCATCCGGGTTCCCTGGCTACTGGCCGATGATGTCCTCCCACGTGAGGTGTTGCTGCTGCCCTTGCTCCCCTTCCGCCTCGCCTTGGCTGGAGACAGGGGTTGCCTCTGACAGGACGATGATGCCCGTCTTCTCCCCGGGGCCCACCAGGCCCAGTTCGCGCCGGGCTACCCACTCGATGTACTCGTCGGAGTTCAGGTAGTCTCGCAGGGCGGTCAGGCGGTCGTAGCGCTCCTGCATCCCTTGCACGTCATCGCGAAGGCGGTCCTCGTCCTGCCCAAGCTGAAACGATTGGATAGCATTGCTTGCGACGGTGAAGATGAGATAGACAACCACCACAGCGGTGGCCAGCAGCACCAATCGCCTAGGCGAAAGCCAAGAGCTACGATTCAGAGACTCGCCTCCTTGGTCGGGAAAGGCTCACCACCAGTCGGCAAGTTTAGCACAACCTGTCAAACCCCACAATAGCGAGGCAGTACGGGTAGCGTCACGAGTTCTGTGTAAACTGCTGCAGGGGGCGTCCCTCCCAGTTCCTGTTTAGGTGACCGACCACAGCGTAGATGATCCGCCCGCAACTGGCGTCGTTAGTGAAACAAGTCATCGGCCTGGCCCGGCGTTGCACCTCCCGCAAGGCTTGCTCACTGGCGTTCATGGTGCGGACTGCCTTGCGGTGCGCCTCTGGCCAGGCCAGGAAGGATTCAGAAACAGACGGCAAACAACTGCCGCCATCTCAATACCAATGCTCAGTGACGCTTTCGATCGCCCGGCCTTCCGATCCTCGAAGGTGATCGGCACTTCCACCAAAGGAAACCCCGACCGCCAGGCAAGGTAATTCATCTCCACCTGGAAGGCGAACCCGGTGGAACGGATCGAGTCCAGCGGGAGGCCAGCGAGGGCTCGGCGGCTCCAGCACTTGAAGCCTCCAGTTACGTCGTGAAGGGGAATCCCCAACAAGACCCGGGCGGATTGGTTGGCGATTTGACTCACGAGACGCCTGTGCAAAGGCCATCCCGGCGTCGCTCCTCCGGCCACATACCGTGAGCCTATGACGACGTTGCTGGCGGTTGCAGCTTCGCCGAGACGACGGAGGTCATCTGGATCATGTGAGAAGTCGCTGTCCATCTGATAGATCAGATCGGCCCCCATCTTCAGTGCCATCCGAAAGCCGTCGGTGTAGGCGCTGGCGAGGCCCATCTTCGCGCAACGGCGGATCATATGGATCCGCGGGTCGCTAGCCGCCAGGGCTGCCACAATCTCCCCTGTACCGTCGGGCGAGGAGTCGTCGACTACCAAGGCCTCATAGTCCCGGCCCAGGGATAGGATACGCTCGAGGAGGCGGCGGATATTGGCGCTCTCATTGTACGTGGGTATGACGACGATTCTCTTTACCGGCGGCTGAGGGGCCCAGCCGCTCTCGGGGATGGACGCAGAAACGAAGGATGGTCTGGCGCGCCAGGTCCAGGAAGCGCTCATGCCGAAGTTGATGACCGATGCGGCGGCGATGGCAATCAGGTTCGCTTGCAGGTAGTGAAGGTCAGCAACCGATGTCAACAGCAGGAAAAGGCACAGGTTCACTCCGGCTGCGACCGCTGCCGTGGCATGAAAGGCCGAGGCGCGTGCCCACCACGGTCGTGACCTTCTTCCTGCTCCAAACGTCCAGATGTCGTTGAGAAGGAAGTTGCTAGAGATCGAGATCTCTATGGCGAGCACCTCGGCCAGAAAGAGCGGAAGCCCCGCCGAACTCAGCAGAGCCCACAGGGCACCCATATTCACGCCAATACCGGAAAGACCCACCAGAAGGAACCGGACCGGACGCGGCACTGGTAGCGTTTCGAAGCCGTGCCACCAAGCAAGTAGTATCCTTTTCATCGTGATCCTCCTCTAGTCCAAGAGATGCCAAAGGTTGAGTTGAACTTTCCGCGTCAATACGCAGGTAGAAGTCGGCGTAGTGGACCCGGCCCGCGTAGCGATAGTGGCCCGCAAGGTAGGCCTTCAGCTCGGCAGGCGGCCCGGCCTCGCAGTTGGGGAACTCGCGGCTGAAGGGCACGCACTCGAACGTCAACAGGACAAGCTTCGGACGCCGTAGCTCGAGATCAGCCAGGACCTCGTCCATCATTGAGGGGTTGATGCCATAGGCGCGGTTGTGAACCCAGCGGCTGGCGGGCATTCTGTCAGCCAGGAAGTAGATGTCGCTCTGGCGCCCGAACTCGTAGACGTAGTCATCCGCTTCGGTGAGAGCGTCGACCTCTTGTGCTATGTCGCGGGCCTGCAGCGAGCGGAAGGCGTAGTCCCTGAAGGTATACTGGACGACGAATCGATCCTCGGGCGTGGGCCAGGCGTAGAGGTAGGCCGAAGCGCTGATGGCGACAAGTGCACAGGCGGCGACAGCGTACCCCAGCCTGCGCCGACCGGCTCGCCAGGCGTCGGTGACCACATCGAACCCGACGGCACCAAGAACAGCCGCCGCCGGCAGCAGCCCGACGTTATAATGGGCGGATACCTTCCCAAAGAATTGGGCGGCCAGCTCTGAGAAGATGGCGAAGGTGAGGATGAGCCCCGCCGTACGGTCTCTGCGCTGCCAGAGGCGCACCCCGCCCAGAACGGCCAGCACCCACAGCGGCAGCCCGCCGAGGAGCGGAGGCGGGTTCAAGAGCAGCGGCGGGAGCAGCTTGAGAAGAAAGGGATTGTCGTTGGCGAAGACGAAGTTGAACTGGACCGTTGCGTACCAGAAGTCGCCAAGGGCACCCTGAGTCGCGAAGTACGCTACAAAAGGGGCGAGGCCGAGCAGCACTCCCGTACCCAGCAAGAAGGCCGCCCTCAAGTGTCGCGTCCGCTCTTGAGGGTTACGCAATGCCACGACGGCCAACCACAAGGCATAGCCCGCGAGCGGCCCCGCCGCTGCCTGCTTGGTGAGCAAAGCCAAAGCGGTAAAGACGCCGGCCAGGACGAACCACCATTGACCGCCGCCACTGCTGCCCTTCGTGAAGGCCCAGAAGCCAGCAGCGAGGGGGCACAGCATGAGGATCTCCGCGTTAGCGTTGGCCTGAAGGAAGGGATTGGCGAAGGCAAGGGCGAAGAGCAGTGCCGCGATGAGCCCTTTGCGAGGACCCAGGAGGGTGCGCGCCGAGTCCCAGACGAATGGCACCGCAGCCGTTGTCCCCAGCGCAGCCAGCAGTCGCGGGCCGACGACGCCTTCTCCCAATAGCTTGAAAGCTGCCACGTACCAGAGGAAGAGGAGAGGCCCTTTGTTGTCCCACAGATCGCGGTATGGGACCAGGCCCTCGAGCCAGCCGCGCGCGATGACCCCGTAGAGCCCTTGGTCTCGCTCAAACGGGGCGTCGAAGAGGGGCATCAAGAAGAGAACCGGCAGTACCGAGACGCCAGCTAAGAGCCCCAAAAGGAATAGCCTTCGTCGAAGTCCTGGGCCCCAAAGGTGGTCTACGGCCGTCGATGCTCGCAACACCTGTCGCGCCTCCAGCTCTCCCCGTTCATGTCTTTCGTTTCCAGGCTAAGGGAGGAGGCGCAGGGCACCAAGGGGCGTACGTGCCAAAACTTCGTGGCCAGGTCGTACCATTCTGGTGGTAGTACGTTTGTACCCTAGTGCGCGTAGCCGGTTCGCCGCTGGTGGGTGAACTGCCTAGCCATGCGGGATGAAATCCGCAGCACCAGATTCTCGATGTTGGGAAGCCGCGGGTCTATGGCCGCGAACAGAATAGCTCGACAAGAGGCAGGGCTTATGGCCATCAAGAAAACAAGAACACCCCTGAGGGTTGAAACCCTCAGCTTTGGGGAAGCTGCGGGATTTATCCCGCAGAGGTGAATTTAAATAGTTGAACGCCTTCAGGTCTGCGTCCAGGGGGCCCCCAGCAGCGTCGTACCATTTTGTCAGTGACCATAAGGCGGGGGCATCGGATTAGCCCCCCCACGCCTCAGCCCTCAGGCTGGTGTTGTGTGTGCAGCCTGGTCGGTCTCCAAGTGGCAGGTGTCGTTGAAGCTCACGACGATGGCCCGGTCGCGCCCCATCTCCAGAACGCTCTTGGCGGCCACGCTGTGACGAAGGCGGCGGAAATCGGCCAGCTCCAACCCCAGAACGCGGCAGAGGAGGGTGAGGATGACGAAGTTGTGAGTGACCACCGCCACCGTCCCCTGCTCCTGGCGCTGGTTTATCCTCTCGATGGCCAGCCAGGCTCTCTCCTGCACGTCCAGCAGGCGCTCGCCGCCGGGCATGGGCTCGTAGGCCGCCTGGCCGCCCAGCCATAGCCGAAGGAATTGAGGATAGCGCTCGCCCATCTGCTGAAACGTAAGCCCCTCCATCTCGCCGATGTCCATCTCGATGAGCCCCTCGTCAACCTGCACCGCCAGGCCGTGAGAGGAGGCGATGGGCTCAGCGGTGGCCAGAGCCCGTTTCAGGGGGCTGGAGTAGATGGCGGCGATCGGCTCGTCCTTGAGAGAGGTGGCCAACCGCTGGGCCTGCCAGAGCCCGTGCTCGTTCAGCTCGACGTCGGCCCGACCGAGGGCCAGGCCGGCCTTATTGGTATCCGTCTCGCCATGCCGGACCAGGATCAGGCGCATTGGCTTACCCCACCCCGTCCCTACTCCGGCTGCCCGTGGCGCCGCCAGGCCTGGAGCGCGGGCGAGGTCTCCTCCAGGATGAGCTTGAGGCGGTGGATGCGCAGGGGCGGATCGCTGAAGCCGAGGGCCGCCGCCACCTGCTCGGCCCGACCGGCGGCCTGGCTATCGGTGCGCAGGCGCATCCCCAGGGTGCAGAGGCCATCGCCAAGGACTTCGAGCCGCAGGTCGTGCACCAGCGGGCGCAGGTCATAGCGGCGCACCTCCTTGTCCCGCTGATGCTGCCAGGGCAGCGATTCAGCCGCCATGAGCCCAGCCACCGCCTCCTGCACGTCCTCGCGCGAGCGATCGGTGGCCATATCCACCTGATATTCGGACCAGCGCACCTGCGACTGCAAGGACGGCAGGCCCAGGCCAACCTCTCGCACCTCCCCGATAGCGACGCCCGCCGGAAGCTGCTGGCCGACGTCCTTGATGAAGTCATAGGGGGTGACCCGCCCCGACAGATAGACGTCCATGAGCTCGCCGGAGCTGGTGACGCCCACCGGTAAGGGAGCGGCCAAGGAGATACGCGGGCCGGGGCTGTAGCCCTCGGAGTAGGCCAGGG
This sequence comes from Dehalococcoidia bacterium, assembly GCA_022866185.1. Lineage (GTDB taxonomy): Bacteria > Chloroflexota > Dehalococcoidia > SM23-28-2 > SM23-28-2 > SM23-28-2. The sequence goes on along the minus strand of JALHUG010000083.1, from coordinate 7,453 downwards.
GGATGGCTGCCCGCCGAAGGGCTCGCTCCCAGAAGCGCATGAGGTCGAGGTGGGTGATGTGCTTGACCTCTTCGCCGCGAGAGAAGGTGACCCGAAGGCGCTGAACCTTCATCTACAGCCGTGTCACCAGGACGCGCTCGATCTTGCGGCCGTGCATGCTGGTAACCACCAGGCGCAGGCTGTTGTAGGAGAACTGCTCCCCCTCGTGGGGGATGTGACCCAACTGGCTGAGGACGAAGCCGGCCACCGTCTCGTACTCACCCTCCGGCAGGCCCATCTCCAGCTCCTCGTTGGCGTCGTGGATGCTCATGCCGCCGTCCACCTGGACGGTGCGCTCGTCCACCGCCTCGAACTCCCGCTCGCCGGGGCGCAGCTCGTCGCCCAGCTCCCCCACGATCTCCTCCAGGAGCAGCTCGGTGGTGACGATGCCAGCGGTGCCGCCGTACTCGTCCACCACAATGGCCATCTGGTGGCCATCCCGCTGCATTTCCCAGAAGAGAGGACCGATGGCCTTGGTCTCCGGCACGAAGAAGGCGCTCCGCATGCAGTTCTCGATGGGGCTGCCGGTGTCCACCTCGCTGCGGGAGAGGGCCCGCAGGACGTCCTTTATGCCCACGATGCCGGTCACGTTGTCGATGCCATCGCTATAGACGGGGAAACGAGAGTGGGGGTGCTCGGCGAAGATGCGATAGAAGTCGCCGATGGTGGTCCCCCTCTCCAGCCACACCACCTCCGTGCGGGGCACCATCACCTCGTTGACCTGGCACTCGCGGAAGCGAAAGACCCTCTCCAGGAGCTCGCCCTCCTCCTGGCGGAGGGCGCCTTCGTTGGCGCCGATGCCGATGAGCATGCGCAGCTCACCCTCGGTGACGGTAAGGCGACGAGACTGCTCGCCCAGGCCGAGGAGGCGGGAAAGGGCATTGGGGGCCAGGGCAAGAATGCGGACGACCGGCGTGAGGAGAATGACCACCAGCTCTACAGGCCGGGCGGCGAACAGAGCATAGCGCTCACCCGCGCGCACGGCCAGGATCTTGGGGGTCATCTCCCCGAAGATGACGACCACCAGGGTCATGACGATGGGCGCCAGCACGATGCCCACAGTACCCAGCAGGTCTATGGCTATGGCCGTGCCGAGGGCGGTAGCGATGATGACGAAGGCGTTTTGGCCCAGGATAACGACGGCGAAGAAGCGATCCTCGCGCGCCCGCAATCGCTCCAGGGCCTGCGCCCCCTTGCTGCCCTGCTCGGCCAGGTGACGCGTGCGGATGCGCTCGGAGGCAAGGATCACGGCCTCGGCGCTGGTGAAGAAGGCGAAAAAGAGGAAGCTTATGGCAAGGGCGACGAAGTTGACAGCGAGAGCTCCGCCCCCCAGGGACAGCGATTCCTGGCCAGAGAAGTCCAGGGCCGCCCCGAACGGGCCGCCTATGTACATTGCTAGAGGTTCAGCCCCTTTCCCAAGGGTCGCTGCCAGCCGCCTGCGGAAAGAACAAATCGGCGATGCCAGGCCGCCGACCCACCGTGATCATAGCACATTGGCCTCAGGTTTCAAAGAAGGGGTGCTCATCCGGCACATTGGCGACTCTAGGCTGCCCCCTAGCGGTGGCGTAGGGGATGTTTCCGGGGGAAGCCACCCATGTAGGCTTCCGAGGCGTGCGAGCCCGGAGCGGGCGGAGACTAGCCGCAGCAGCCCTGAAAATTCATTGAGATTTCCATGGTGATCCTATTGACAAAATAATTGTAAGGCGTAAACTATGTGCGCTCGCACGATTCGTGTGAGCGGGGGTGCGGCGAAGTGCGCGGGAGCTTCGAGGCTCGGCGCAACCGGAAAGTAGATAGCGGTCGCTGCCCGCCTTAGGCGGGGGCGGCCGCTATTTGTTTTGGGGAGCAAGTGAGCGGGGACGCAATCCCGCTCGGAGCTTCCCAGGAGAGGGGGTACTCGCGATGAAGCTTCACGTTGGCGGAAGGCTATTTCTGGCGGCCGCGGTCCTGGGGGTGGCTGCGGTCTTGACCCTGGGGTTGTTCCTGGCCCTGACGGTCCCCTCGACGGTTGCCGGGCCGGGCGCCGAGCCGTGGCCGCCGCGCTCCCCCGTGGGCCACTTCTGGAGAGACCTCGAAGGCCACGGCGTCGCCCTCAACGGCGTCTACGTGAACACCAAGGACGACGAGGCCCTCGAGCTGCGGGTGAACAGCAGCCGCGCCCTGCGCCTGGAGCCTAACGCCACCAGCCCCAACGTCATCGGCGGCTACAGGGGCAACAGTGTCACGACAGGCGTGGCGGGGGCTGCCATCGGTGGCGGAGGGAACCTCATGCTCCCCAACAGCGTGACCGCCGACTACGGCACGGTCGGCGGGGGTCAAAGCAACAAGGCCGGCTACCTCGCCGCCGTCGGCGGGGGCGATGGCAACACCGCGAGCGAGTGGTACTCCACCGTCGGGGGGGGCCGCGGCAACAACGCCAGCGCCTGGCAGACCACCGTCGGCGGGGGCGTGGACAACGACGCCACGATGGACTGGGCCACCGTCGGCGGGGGCAAGTACAACATCGCCAGCGGGTACGGCGCCACCGTCGGCGGGGGCTCCAGCAACGACGCCAGCGCCAGCTACGCCACCGTGGGCGGGGGCGAGGGCAACGACGCCACCGACAACTACTGCGCGGTGGGAGGGGGCGGCAACAACCAGGCAGGGAATGCGAACGCCGTTCTTACCGACGCGACCTACGCCACCGTCGGCGGGGGCTCCGACAACATCGCCAGCGGCGACAGGGCCACCGTCGGCGGGGGCTACACCAACACCGCCTGCGGCTACATCTCCACCGTCGCGGGGGGCCGCGACAACACCGCCAGCGGCTCCCAAGCCACCGTCGGCGGGGGCTTCAGCAACACCGCCGGCGGCTTCGAGGCGACCGCCGGCGGGGGCCACCAGAACGACGCCAGCGGCACCTACGCCACCGTCGGCGGGGGCGGCGGCAACACCGCCAGCGGCTTGTACGCCACCGTCCCTGGGGGCGCCGGCAACACCGCCAGCGGCTCACACTCAACCGCGATGGGACGTGGAATAACAGCAGCGGGAGATTACTCCGTAGCCATTGCTCTAGATAATCAAACTAGCACAGTGGTATCGCAACCCAATACTATGGCTATTATGGGCGGCAACGTCGGCATCGGGACGACGACGCCGGGTGCACGCCTTGATGTTACTGGTGGAGCAGGAGCATATGTTTATGATACAGAGACTTTTGTATGTCCTATAAATGGGGGACTTCATTTACGAGATGAAGTAGCAGACTCATGGGACACTATTGAGGCTTGCGGGAGAAATTTACAGATTTTACCTGGTCTAGGTAAAACGTATTTCTCCGGCAACGTGGGCATCGGAACGCCGGACCCCGACAACAAACTCCAGGTCAACGGGACGATCACCGTTGGATCTGCTACCACGGCTGGTTGTCTGAAGAGTAAGAATACTACCGCGGGGTGGACTTGGTGCACCACGTCGGCTGGAGCGCTCTCCTGTTCTCAAGTACAACCAGCGGCATGCTCCTAGTGAGTGGGCAGCGGCGACCGTAAGCCAAGAGTTCACCATGGCACCGCATGGGAAGCTTGCTGGTACTCTGGAGCGCGGAAGGATGAGAATTCAACCGCGCGTGGTGGATTCCAATGCCAGCTTCCGTTCGGAACTTTAGATTGGGAGTAGACAACAAGATGACTCAACAAATTGCGCATTTCTGGAGCAAAACGCTATGAAGAAGAAATTGCTACGATTAGGAGCTTTGGCCCTGGTGCTGACCGTTCTTGGCGGCCTGGCGGCCGTCGCCCTCGGTGCGCCGTGGGCCTTCAACAGCGGCTCTGCTTCGGCCACAGGCGGCCTGGCTTGCAGCGTCAAGCCCGCCTGCGGCGCGGGCGAGGTGGCGGTATTCCGCATGTCCGCCACCACCAACGCCCATGCTGGCACGCCCGGCGGTTCTGCCTATGGGAACGTGGTGTGCTGCGGCGGCGTGGCCGGCCTGGGCACCGACTGCAGCAGCGTCCACCGCGCCGTCGTCCTCACCCTATCGGGCACGGACAACGCACACGTCGCCTCGGACGGCAGCTACGGGACACAGGTATGCCTCTCCGTTGGGACGGACGAAACGGTGAGTTGTAGGTATCGTGCCAGTTGCCCCACTGATTACGCTTGTCTGGCGACGATCTCTGGCACTACCAACGCCCACGTGGCTGACTGCGATGGAGCCAATGACTACGCGACCAAGGTCTGCTGTGGGCGGCCCTCAGTCGGCGGCATGGTAGAGATGCAGATGGACGGCTCGGGTTCGGCCGTCGACTCCGCTGGTTCGTCGGGCGGCTCGTCGGGCCCCAATTACATCGCCCTGGCCGGCGGCCTGGCGGCTGTGGCGCTGCTCACTCTCGCCGCGGGCGGCTGGTACGCTAGGAGGCGGAGGCTGGGCTAGGCAGCACATTCCTTTCGGGTGGCGCGTAGACCTTCGACCGCCAGGGGGTGGCCGACAAGGGGATCTTGCTCGCCTACTGGCTGCGAGGGGTGACGTTGGCCCGCACCCAGGCCACGATCTCGTCGGTGGAGGCGCCAGGCCCGAAGATAGCCCGGAAGCCTATCTTCTGGAGGGCAGGGACATCCTCCTGGGGGATGATGCCGCCAGCCAGGAGGATAACGTCGTCCAGGCCGCGCTTCCTCATCTCCTCCACCACGCGGGGGAAGAGCTCCAGGTGGGCCCCCGAGAGGATAGACAGCCCCACCAGGTCCACGTCCTCCTGGAGGGCCGCCTCGGCGATCATCTCCGGCGTCTGGCGGATGCCAGTGTAGACCACCTCCAGCCCAGCGTCGCGCAGCGCCCGCGCCACCACCTTGGCGCCGCGGTCGTGGCCGTCCAGGCCGGGCTTGGCAATAATGACCTTGACTCTGTCTTTAATCATAGCCACCTTGTCCGACAGATCGTCCCTACCCGCCTGCCTCCAGCTCTTGCTTGAGCCTGGCCATCTCCTCCTCCACGAACTCCGCCAGCGTGCTCCGCGGGATGGCAAGCCTCTCCATGATCCAGGTGACCAGCCCGCCTACGACGGGCCAGGTCGGGCCGTAGCGAATCGTCTGGGTGATCTCGGTGCCGCCGTCGGCCAGCGGCCGGAAGCGATAGCCCCCGCCCATGAGGGCCAGGGGCTTCATCTTCCACTCGAAGCCCGTCGGCCCTATCTTGGTGATGACCCCCTTGACCGCCCTTCTGCGCCCCTTGACCACCTGCACGAAGCAGAAGGTGGTGCCCACCCCCGGCAGCCCTTCGGCCATGTAGCGGTACTCCTTGTGGGCCTCCGGCCACGCATCGACGTAGTGCTTGTCGAAGTGCATGAACCACTCCATGACCTTGGCCGGGGGCGCCGTAGTGCTGATGGTCTTGGCGACCTCGATCATTGGCTCTCCTCCGCGCTCGCTACCTGCCGAACACCTGGCGAATGACCGAACCGTGCCATGGCCTCACTCCGGTGGCTGGGCCAGCTCCACCAGCACGCCCTTGGTGGAGCGAGGGTGGAGGAAGCAGATGCGCCCCGCCAGCCCCTGCCGCGGCTCCTGGTCGATGAGCTCGACGCCCTTGGCCTTAAGGTCTGTCAGCTCCTTGTCGATGTCGCCGGTCTGCAAGCAAATGTGATGGATGCCCTCGCCTCGCCGCTCGAGGAAGCGCCCGATGGGCGTGTCCGGGCCGAGGGGCTCCAGCAGCTCGATCTCGCTCTCGCCGATGGTCAGCAGGGCGGCCTTCACGCCTTGGTCCTCGCGGACCGCCTGCTCGTGGACGGGCAGGCCCAGCGTGTCGCGATAGAAGCGCAGGGCCTCGTCCAGGCTGCGGACGGCGATGGCCACGTGGTGGATCTTGTGGATCACCCTAGACACCCTCCTTCTGCCGCCACTGGCGGATCTGCTCGGCGTGCTCGTGGTCATGGCCGGCGGTGATGCTAGCCCAGACGCGGGCGAACCGGCCCTGGGCCAAGCGCTCGTCGGGGAGGGCGTCCAGGGCAGCGATGGTGGCCTTACGATTAGCCTCCAGCTCGTACATGACCTGATCCAGGGGAAAGTCGCGCCGAAGGCTCATCACCAGGGCGTTCCAGTTGTCCAGGTCTCGCTGCTTGAAGCTGGCGAGGGCGGGCATGTGGCCTCTGGCCACCCGCTGCAAGTCGAGCAGGGTGTACTCCTCCCAAGAGACTATGTGAGCCAGGATGTCCTTCGCCGACCAGTCGGCGAACACGGGGATGGCCATCTGCTCAGGCGTGAGGCCATCGATGGCAGCCATAAGCTCCTTGTGGGCATCCTGGAGCAGCGAGTAGACCTCTTCCCTATCGCTCACCCTCTTCTCCTTGACCTAGATGACCATGAACTCTCTCTGCTCGCCGAAGACGCGGCGGAGGACGTTGCAGATCTCGCCCAGGGTCAGGTAGTTCTCCACGCACTCGATGAAGATGGGCATGGTGTTCTGATCGCTGGCGGCCACCTCCTCCAGCCTGGCTAACAACTGCCGCGCCTTGGCCTCGTCGCGGCCGGCCCGCACCTGCCTCAGCCGCTCGAACTGCCGCTCGGCCACCGCCGGGTCCACCCGGAACCTGCCCTCCAGGGGCGGCTCCTCCGTCTGGAACTTGTTGAGCCCCACCACCGTACGGCGACCGGCCTCGATCTGCTTCTGTATGCGGTAGGAGTTCTCCTGTATCTCGCGCTGGGGGAAGCCCTGCTCGATGGCCGCCAGAGCGCCGCCCATGTCATCGATGCGGTCGAGGTAGCGCTGGACCTCCTCTTCGATGCGGTCGGTGAGCTCCTCCAGGTAGTACGAGCCGCCGAGGGGGTCGACCACGTCGGCGGCGCCGCTCTCGTAGGCAATGACCTGCTGAGTGCGCAAGGCGATCTGCACCGCCTTCTCGCTGGGCAGGCAGAGGGCCTCGTCCATGGAGTTGGTGTGCAACGATTGGGTCCCGCCGAGGACGGCCGCCAGGGCCTGGAGGGCGGTGCGAACGATGTTGTTCTCCGGCTGCTGCGCCGTGAGAGTGGCGCCGCCGGTCTGGGTGTGGAAGCGCAGCATCATCGAGCGGGGGTCCTTGGCCCCGAAGCGGTCGCGCATGATCTTGGCGTAGAGACGGCGGGCAGCGCGGAACTTGGCCACCTCCTCCAGCAGGTTGGTGTAGGAAGCGAAGAAGAAGGACACACGCGGGGCGAAGCTGTCGATGGCCAGGCCGGCATCCAGGGCCGCCTGAATATAGGCGATGGCGTCGGCCAGGGTGAAGGCCACCTCCTGCACGGCAGTAGACCCTGCCTCCCGCATGTGGTAGCCGCTGACGCTGATCGTGTTCCAGGAGGGCAGATTGTCCTTGCACCAGGCGAACGTATCGGTGATGAGGCGCATCGACGGTCGCGGCGGGAAGATGTAGGTGCCGCGGGCAATGTACTCCTTGAGGATATCGTTCTGGAT
>JALHUG010000082.1 GCA_022866185.1 Dehalococcoidia bacterium | reverse complement strand
GGCAAGCCCACCACTGGCCTGGCCCAAGCCTGGGGCGACCTGATGCAGGTGGGCACCGTAGTGGTGTTGCGCATCTAGAACCGGCGGGAGGGAAGGCAAGTGACAACAGGTAGAGAATATCCCGGCACCCCCCTCAGCGACGAGGACGTGAGCCAAGGCAAGGTCCTGATCGTGGAAGCCGACCCCAACGCCCGCTACGCCTGGGACGCCGGCATCGCCATCGGCCGCTTTCTGGCCGAGCTGAAGGAAGGCCGCATAATCGGCCGCCGGTGTCACCGCTGTCGGCGCACCATGGTGCCGCCGCGCATGTTCTGCGAGCAGTGCTTCCGCCCCACCGACGAGTGGGTCTATCTGGCGGACAGCGGACGGGTGAACACCTACTCCATCTCCTACCTCCGCTGGGACGCCAGCCGCGTGGCCGATCCCACTCTTCCCGCCGTCATCGAGATCGACGGAGCGAGCAAGGGGATGGGGATCATGCACCTCCTGGGCGAGGTGAAGCCCGAGGACGTGCAGGTGGGCATGAGGGTGAAGGCGGTGTGGAAGCCAGCACGGCAGCGGCAGGGCTCAATTCTGGACATCAGATACTTCCGCCCCTATTAGGAGGTCTTGGTCATGGGTTCCCCGGAGCAGATCAGCCAAGTCGAAGACATCCGCTATGTACACGGCGCCATGCCGGTAAACTTCGCCTATACAGTGGGCGTGGCCGGCGAGCGTTTCTTCCGGGAGATCATGGAGAACGGCCGCTTCCTGGGCACCCGCTGCCAGCACTGTCAGTACACCTATCTGCCGCCGCGCCTCTATTGTGAGCGTTGCTTCGCCAGCCTGAATGACCAGTGGGTGGAGGTAAGCTCGCGGGGCAGCGTCGAGGCCTTCACCATCGCCCATCTGGACTTGGATGGCCAGCCCCTGGCCGAGCCGCAGTTGCTCGCCCTCATCCGCCTGGAGGGGGCCGACGGGCTCCTCGTGCACAGGTTGGGCGGAGTCCGGGCCGAGGACGTGGACATCGGTTTGTCAGTAGTGGCGGTCTTCCGACCTCGACGGCAGCGCAAGGGCTCTATTCTGGACATCCAGCACTTCAAGCCAGCCACCTCTTGAGCCAGCCGAATAACTAGCTTAGGGCGAAGCGTCCTCCCTCGTGGCTTTTCGCCGCCTCCGAATGATGGATGCTGTTGAAAGACCGCCCTTGTTTGCCCTTCGACATGCTCAGGACGAGCGGGGTGCTGTGCGCATCTCCGCTCATGGTAAGCTCGTGCGCCGCTCATGGTGAGCCTGTCGAACCATGAGCCCCCGCTCAGCCTTCGACATCCGCCGGAGGCGGACCCGCCTCAGGCGGGAGCTCAGGACGAGCGGGGTGCTGTACGCCACAGCGGTGCCCGAATTGAAAGATTTGTAGTCCATGCTATACTAGCTATGCCAGGATAGGAGGGGTTCTGGGTATTGTACGGACGCGACCTCATATCTATTGCTGATCTGTCCCCGCAGGACATCCAGCGGGTGGTCGACACGGCCCTCATGATGAAGAATGGCCGCTCGTCGTCCGCGCTGAGGGGGAAGACCCTGGCCCTTCTGTTCGAGAAGCCATCCCTGCGCACGCGGGTGAGCTTCGACGTGGCGATGCAGCAACTGGGCGGCCACGCCGTCTATCTATCACCAGGCGAGGTGGGTTTGGGCGAGCGAGAGCCCGTGGCGGACGTGGCGCGGGTTCTCAGTCGCTACGTGGACGGCATCGCCACCCGTACCTTCCAGCAGGAAACAGTGGAAGAGCTGGCTCGCTGGGCCGACGTCCCGGTGATAAACGCCCTCTCCGATGGCGAGCACCCCTGTCAGGCCTTGGCTGATCTCCTGACCATCCACGAGAAGAAGGGCCGCTGGCGGGGCCTTGTGCTCTCCTTCGTGGGCGATGGCAACAATGTTGCCCGCTCGCTCATGCTGGGGTCGGCCTTGGCAGGAATCGACTTTCGGATTGCCTCGCCCCCGGGCTATGGCATATCTACAGCGCTGGTGGACAAGGCGAAGAGTCTAGCCGCTGCTTCGGGGGCGGCAGTTGTCTGTGTCGAGTCGCCCCAGGAGGCGGTTCGCGGCGCCGATGTAGTCTATACTGATGTCTGGACGAGCATGGGGCAGGAGAAGGAGCAGGCCGAGCGGCGGCGCGCCTTCGGCGGCTATCAGGTGAACGCCGAACTGCTGGCCCTGGCCTCGCCTGATGCCATCGTGATGCATGATCTGCCTGCCCATCGCGGTGAGGAGATAGCGGACGAGGTGATCGAGGGGTCTCGATCGGTGGTCTTTGACCAGGCGGAGAACAGGCTGCACGCCCAAAAAGCCGTTCTGTCCCTTATTCTGGGCGGAGAGGGGGCTTAAGGAACATGGGTGGCTTCATCAGCAGGATCGAGGATGCTCTAGGCCAGTTCGGGCCGGCCAGTGTTATCGACATCCTGATCATCGCTGTCATCGTCTACCTCATCCTTCTGCTCATGCGGGGAACTACCGCCGTCTATTTGGCGCGGGGCATTGTCATCCTCCTGGCGGTGGCCTTCATTCTGGTGCGGCTTTTCGAGCTTACGGTTCTGGGTTGGCTCGTCCGCAACTCCTTCCCGGCCTTGCTGATCGCCATCCCCATCATCTTCCAGCCGGAGATCCGGCGCTTCCTGGAGCGGGTAGGGCGAACCGGTCGCTTGGGGCGGGCGCTGTTTCCCGCCTACGATAGCGTTCTCGACGCCGTGATCGAGGCCTCGGAGAATCTCTCCCAGCGCCGCCACGGCGCTCTGATGGTGCTGGAGCGGGGAACGGGGCTGGAGGACTATGCTGATACAGGTGTGCGGCTCGATGCTACACCCTCTGTGGAGCTCCTTGAGGGGCTCTTCTATCCCAACTCGCCCCTTCACGACGGTGCGGTGATCCTCCGGGGCGATCGGGTGGTGGCTGCCGGCTGCACTCTTCCTCTCTCGGACAAGGTGGACCGTGGCCATATGGGCACCCGTCATCGGGCGGCCTTGGGCCTCAGCGAACGGACGGATGCTGTGTGCGTCGTTGTCTCTGAGGAAACGGGCGAGATCTCGGTGGCGGCCAACGGACGGATGATCTCCCGGCTGGAAGAGCCGCGCCTTCGGGCTATCGTCCGAAGCCTGTTCAGCGCCACCTGGGAACGGGACCGTATCGCCCCCCGTGGCCTCGGGCGGTTCTGGCGATGAGCGGTAGAGCCATTTTCAGCCGTCTATTCTGACGACACTGTGGGGTGGCTGCATTGGTGCGTCTGCTGGCGGAGTTTCTCAGGCGCAGTCGAGCCGTGGTTGTGGTGGCCGTCAGGTCGGTCAGGCACAACTTCGGTCTTGCTGTCCTGTCGGTGGCTCTGGCATTCGGCGTCTGGATGTTCATCACCGACACGGGGCATCCCGCGAGGACAGGGGTCCTTCCCTTTGTCGTCCCGGTGGTACCGGTCAACATGCCCGAGGGCCTGACCCTTGGCGGCCCCCTGGGTGACGCAGCCCTGCGTATCGAGGCAAGTGAAGACCAGTGGAATCAGCTCACAGCGAGCGACTTTAAAGCCACCGTTAACCTCCTCGGAGCGCAGGTAGGTGGTCAGGACGTAGAGGTGCAAGTCGAGCCGCTGGGTGAGCGGAGCGGTCTTCGGATAATCGACGTCATACCGACCTTGCCCTCGTCGGAAGGGCCGCCAGGCAGCGTGCGCGTCGAGCTGAAGCCCCTGGTTAGCCAGGTCGTGTCGGTGTCGATAGACGTGGTGGGCGCGCCTCCCATGGGGTATGAGCCCTCTGCTCCCAAGATCGATCCTAGTCAGGTGGTGGTGTCTGGCCCCGAGGAGCTGGTGAGCCGCGTTTCAGTCGCTGTGGCCACCGTGGACGTGTCGGGGGTGGTGACTGATGTGCGGCAGACCTATCCCCTGGCGGCTCGCGACAACAGTGGCTTCATTGTCGAGGGCGTGACCATTGAGCCCAGCAGCGTCGATGTTGAGATAACGGTGGAGCAAAAGCGCTTCAGTCGCCTGGTTGTGGTCAGCCCCTCCTGGAAAGGCAGCCCGGCCGCCGGCTACAACGTGACGGCGGTGGAGGTAGAACCGGCCAGTGTAACTCTGATGGGCCCCCTGGATCGTCTGAACGTCCCCAGTTTTGTGGTGACCGATGACATCGATATTACGGGTGCCACCAGCGACATGAGTCGTATCGTCAACCTGGTCGGGCTGCCTCCAGGGCTCAGCATAAGCGGGTCGACTGCCGTCTCCGTGCGGGTACGCATCGCTGCCGGTCCGGGTGAGGCCATCTTCGGGGTGGCGCCCCAGTGGACGGGACTGGCCAGCGACCTGCGGGTGGTGAGCGTCACCTCCCTGGTGGAGGTGATCCTCCAGGGTGGGCTGCCGACGCTGCAAAATGTCTCGCCGGATCAGGTAAAAGCGATCGTCGACCTATCGGGCCTGGGTGCCGGCACCCATCGGTTGGAGCCGAAGGTGGAAGCGCCCGCTGGATTGAAGGTGGCCAACATATCGCCGGCCTCGGTTGAGGTGGTGCTGGAGCCAGCGCCATGAGGGAGGCCGGCTCCCTGACCGAGGAGCCTACCCTGGACGGCGGGCCCACAGCAACCCAGAAGCCGCTGGTGGCCATCGTTGGCCGGCCCAATGTCGGCAAGTCGGCCCTATTCAATAGACTCATTGGCTCACGTAAGGCCCTGGTGGAGGACATCCCTGGCACCACCCGCGACCGCCTCTACGCCGATGTCAATTGGGGGGAGCGGGCTTTCACCCTGATCGATACCGGTGGTCTGGACCCCAGCGGCGAGGAGGGCTACACGCCTCTGGTCAAGCGACAGGTGGAGGTGGCCCTGGCTGAGGCTGATGTCATTGTCCTGGTGTTGGACGCCCGCGATGGCCTCACCGCCACCGACCTGGAGATCGCCGACCTCCTGCGGCGGGCAGGCAAGCCCCTGGTCTTGGTAGCCAACAAGGCTGACAACGAGGCTCGTCGGCAGGAGGCGGTACAGTTCTATGAGCTGGCCCTGGGCGACCCCATCCCTGTGAGCGCCCACCATGGCCTGGGCCTGCCCGAGCTGATGGATCGGCTGGTTCTGCTTCTTCCTGTGGGGGAAGCGACGGCCGTCCCCGCTGGCCTGCGTTTGGCCATTGTCGGCCGGCCGAATGTCGGCAAGTCCCTGCTTCTGAATGCTATCCTGGGACAGGAGCGGGTGATCGTCAGCGAGGAGGCGGGAACCACCCGCGACGCCATTGACATAACCTTCCACTATCAGGAGCAAGACCTGGTGCTCGTCGACACCGCCGGGATCCGTCGTCGTGGCCACATTCAGGGCGGCGTGGAGAAGCACAGCGTTCTGCGGGCCCAGGAGGCCATCGATAGGAGCGATGTGGCCCTTCTGGTGACGGATGCAAGCGATGGGATCACCGCGCAGGATACCCACATCGCCGGCTATGTAGCCGAGGCCATCAAGGGCCTGGTAGTAGCCATCAATAAGTGGGACCTCATGCCCGCCGACGGCGAGACGCGGGCAACCTTCGTCAAAGCGGCTCGCGCCCGTCTGCGCTTCTTGCCCTGGGCCGCCCTGCGCTTCGTTTCGGCCAAGGACGGCACTGGCATCGGTGAGCTGCTCAATGCGGCCCTGGCGGCGGGGGCGGCCTGCGGCCAGCGGGTGGCTACCGCTGAACTGAACGCCGTCATGCGCAAGGCTGTGGCTGCCCACGGCCCACCCTCTGTGCAGGGACAGCGGCTGAAACTGCTCTACGTGACCCAGGCCCAGACGCGGCCGCCCACCTTCGTGTTCTTTGTTAACGACCCCTCTCTCCTCCACTTCTCTTATCGACGCTACCTGGAGAACTTCATCCGCAAGGCCTTTGGCTTCCAGGGAACGGCTCTAAAACTGATCTTCCGCGGTCGGGTCGAGGTCTAGGGGATGGCCTGGCAATACGTCGTTGTGGCCGTGGCGAGCTACCTAGTGGGGTCCATTCCCAGCGGCTGGCTGGCGGGAAAGCTCATACGGGGCATCGATATTCGCGATTACGGCAGCGGGGCGACGGGCACCGCCAATGTCCTGCGCGGCCTGGGGTTTTGGCCGGCCCTCCTGGTTCTTGTGGCCGACGTTCTCAAGGCGTATGTGATCGTCCTCGCCACCTGGTACATCTTTGAGCCTCACGAAGGGGCGAACACGGCCCACAACCTACAGGCGGTAGCGGCGGTGGCAGCTATCGTCGGCCATGATTGGCCGGCGTACCTCGGGTTTAGGGGAGGTAAGGGGGTAGCGGCAACCTACGGGGCCTTCGCCGCCATGCTCTTCTTCCCCTTGAGTGTCCCCGGTCTGCTGGCGGTGGCGGTGGCCATCGTTCTGGTCTTTCGCTACATGTCTCTCATGTCGGTGATCACCGTTCTCATGGGTGGAGCTGCCTTCTTGGGGCTGGCACTGGCGGGCATCGTTCCCTACGCCTTCGCCATATTCGGCGGCATTGCATCGGCCCTGGTTCTATTCCGGCATCGGGAGAACATTCGGCGGCTGCTCGCTGGCACAGAGCCCAAGATAGGTCAAGGGGGAGAAAGACACCTTCAGAGGTCTCCCCAAAGGCTATGGCCATTTCATAGAATGTAAGCGGGGAGATGGCGACCTTTCAGGGGTATCTGGCCGAGTTGAAGGACGAAGGCCAGCCGCTAAAGGTGAGCAGGCTGGTGTACCTCTCTCATTTGGCCGACGAGCAGGAGAAGGCCTTCCTGGACGCCTGGCCTCGACTTCAGACCGAGCGCCGTCGCCAGGTGATGCAGCAGCTAGTGGAATTGGCCGAAGATAACGTAGATCTCAACTTCGACTCCATCTTTCTGGCCTGCCTTGGCGACGCCGACCCCCAGGTGAGGGCGGCCGCCATCCGCGGCCTGTGGGAGTATGAGCACCGCGACCTCATCAAGCCGCTCATCGGCCTTCTCCAGTCGGATGACAACGCGGCGGTGAGAGCGGAAGCGGCCCTGGCTCTGGGCCGGTTCGTTCTTCAGCGGGAGTTCGGCTCTCTGCCCGACCGCTACTTTCGCCAGGTGGAGCAGGTGCTGCGCCGGGCCATCAGCGATGGCGGCGAGGAACTGGAGGTTCGGGGCGGGGCTCTGGAGGCCATCGGTGCCTGTAGCCTGCCCTGGGTTCGGCGGGCTATCTACAGCGCCTACAAGAGCGACAGCCAGCGCCTTCGGGTGAGCGGCATCCATGCCATGGGGCACAACTGCGACCCCTCCTGGGTGCCCATCCTCTTCCAGGAGCTCAAGAGCGATGATGCTGAGATGCGCTATGAAGCGGCCCTGGCCTGTGGCTCGCTGGCTGAGGAGGCGGCGGTTGTCCATCTGATCCCCCTCTTGGAAGATGAGGACGTCGAGGTGAGAGAGGTTACCATCGCTGCTTTGGGGGAGATCGGCGGCCGCCAGGCCAGGTCTGCCCTCGTGCGCTATCTAGATCATACCTCAGGCAGCATGCGGGAGGCGGTTCAGGAAGCCCTCTCGCTCGTGGATTCTGCCGAGGACCCTGGGCTCCTTTAGCCTTTGACCTCAGATGGCCAAGGGCGCATCGTCCAAGAAGTTGCCGATAGAGCGGGCTGTCTCGGCCGGAGGCGTGGTCTATCGGCGAGGGCGGGAGGGTGTCGAGGTGGTGCTCTGTGGCCGCACGAGCGAGGGCATATGGGGTCTTCCCAAGGGAACCCCCAACGCCAACGAGACTCTGGAGGGAGCGGCCATACGCGAGGTGAGGGAGGAGACGGGCCTGCAGGTCGTCATCGAGACCAAGATCGGCACCATCGAGTACTGGTTCGCCCGCGAGGGTGTGCGCTACCATAAGTTCGTCCATTACTATCTGATGGTCGCCACTGGCGGCAGCCTTGAGGACCACGACTGGGAGTACGATAGCGTCGGCTGGTTCCCGCTGGAGGAGGCCTTCAAGACCCTGAGCTATGCCAATGACGTGGAGGTGGTGCGCAAGGCGGTGGCCATCGTCGAGGGCCAGGGAGAGCCGTCGTGAACACACTCGCCGACGATGTGGTTGCCCGTGGCCGCAGGGTTATCCTTCGCCGTAAGCGCCTCTCCGACGCCAAGGACGACTACACCTGGCGCAGCGACGAGGAGCTGGCTCGCTATGACGCTGCGTCGCCCGTACGACTCTCCTTGCCCGACTTCCAGGCCTCCTTGCTGGCCCAGCTCCGCTATCCTGATGGCGCACGGCGCTCCTTTGCCATCGAGGACGAGGGCGGTCGCCACATCGGCAACGCCATGTACTACAACCTGAGGGAGGCGATGGGCGAGGCCGAGCTGGGCATCACCATCGGCGACCGCCGTTACTGGGGTCAGGGCTATGGCAGCGATGCCGTGCAGGCCCTGGTGAAACTGGTGTTCAGGGAGAAGGGCCTGCGCCGGATGTTCCTTCACACCCTCGACTGGAACGTGCGCGCTCAGCGCTGCTTCCAGAAGGCGGGATTCGTGCCCCGCGGCCTGGTGCAGCGCGATGGCCGCAGCTTCGTGCTGATGGAGAAACTGCAGCGGCTGGAACACACGGCCAGCCAGTAGGGGGGAGAACCCGGGGAGGCCAGGCTTGGCCTGAGGCAAATCGGCCTTTGGCGGAGGATCAGCGCTGGCTGAACCGCCTCCTGGCGTACCAAGCGCCGGCGGTGAGGCCCACTAGGGCTGCGGCCGGCAGCCCAGCCAGACCTACCTGGTTCGAGGCCGACGATGCGTCTTCGCCGACCCTGGGCAGCTCTGCGATGCCACCGACGCTCGCCGCGGACTCGCTGGAGACAACGACGGTCACATCCTCGCCCTCCGGAGGCACGTCCGCGCCGTAGAGATGGAGCGCCCAGTCGCCTGCCTCCGGGCTGCGTATTTCGTAGTACTCGAACGCCTCGCCCTTGGTGTGGAAGACGTTTGGATCTGTCGTCGACGGGTCGATGACGGTGCCGCCGGGGGCCGTGAGCCATGCATCCACGGTGCTGCCTGCCCAGCCCACGAAGGCACCCATCAGGATCTGGCTGGGCGGGAGGCCTATGGACAGCTGCGTGGTCTCTCCTTGCCCCACCAGCGTGGTTTGCTCTAACAACGGCGGCGCAGGCGTGTCGGGGCAGACTACTTTGTTGCCTGCCGCGACCGTGCAGGACGCCCGTTGCAGCGTGCCATCGTCCTGGAGCTTCCACCCCGATAGAGTCGGCCATTCAGCCGCCGACAGCCATACTCCGTTGCGCTTGAAGGCAAGGTGAACGTGAGAGGCGTTTGCGTCGCCGCCGCGTCCGATTTCGCACGACGGGCTACCTAACGGGTCTCCCGCCTTGACGTGCGTTGGAGGGTCCGTGATATGGACAGTTTCATCCGCGATGTGGTAGTACACCGAGCTCCACCCGCTACCGTGGTCAATTTGGATGAAGTTGTCTCCCTCCTGGTCGTTAGGGTCCCCTTTCACGACGTCGCCTTCTGCGACCGCACGAACAAGAATGCCGCCTGGGATGGAGCAGCCGACTTGTCCATCCGGAATGAAGTCTAGCGCGCCGTCGGCGGGAGAACCGGCCTCAAATGCAAGATGAGGCCCCTTAGGGCCATATCTCCACACCTCAGGCCCTTCCGCCCACGGCAGGCGCCAGGCGGGGGTGGCTACGCCATCGCCCAGGTACCGGGCTAGACAGAAGTCGGTGGGATTAGTGCAGTATCCTGCGGCGACGATTCTCCCGTCCCCCTGGACAGCCACGCCGTAGGCGTAGGAATCTTCGGAGCCAACAGCCGTCTCCACCTTACCGCCATCACCGAAGGCCGCGTCTAGGCTGCCGTCGGAGTTGTAGCGCACCAGGCAGAACTTGTGGGTCCCCGAGACACACGTGCCAGCGGTGACGATCTTCCCGTTGGGCTGGAGGGCCAAGTCTGGCCGATCAGTGACTGTGCCGATGGTCGTGGTTACCTTGCCATCGCCATCGAAGCTTGCATCGAGGGTCCCATCCGGGTTGTAGCGTGCCAAACAGAGGTCGTAGTCCCATGTGGTCCCAACGATCCAGCAATAGCCGCCAGCCACAATCTTGCCGTCTGGCTGCATAGCCACGGCGTGGGCAGTGTCACTGGCTGCGCTGACCTGTGTGGCAACGTAGCCACCTCCCCCAAAGTCAGCATCGAGGCCTCCGTCCGAGTTGTAACGGGCCAAGCAGAACTGGGTCGTAGCCCCGACGTTGCAACTACCAGCGACTACGATCTTGCCGTCGGGCTGGATTGCCATGTCGTAGCCCGCCGATGAGCCCGTGCCAAGTTCTGTGGTGACCTTGCCGTCCACGCCAAAGCTTCCATCGAGGCTGCCGTCCGAGTTGTAACGCGCGAGACAGAAGCCAGACCGATATTCGCTGCCGCCGAACCTGGTGAAGCACCAGCCGGCGGCGACAATCTTTCCGTCACCCTGGACAGCCACGCCGTAGACGTAGGAGTCATCGGCCCCTATATGGGTGTCAAAATACCCGCGCCAACCGAAGGTCGTATCTAGGCTGCCGTCCGGCAGGTAACGGGCGAGGCAGAAGTTCCAGGTGGGACCGACGCCACACGTCCCGGCAACGACGATCTTCCCGTCGCCCTGGATTGCGACCGCGTACGCCTTCGCATGAACGTCGCCGGCATAGAGCGTCGTGACCATTCCGTCCCCGTCAAAGCCTGCGTCCAGGCTGCCGTTGGCGTTATAGCGGGCCAAGCAGAACGCGAATGGGTACACGGCGCACTCGCCTGCGGCGACGATCTTTCCGTCTGGCTGGAGGACGAGGGCCTCTGCGATGTCCGTGTTGCCGCTGATGTCAGTGGTGACGATGCCGTCACCGTCGAAGGTCGTATCCAGGTCTCCCGGCGCTGCCTCACTGGGCCCGCCGCTCGCAATCAGCGCGGCAAGTGAAGCCGTAGTAGCGAGTAGGAGGAATCGGATGTTCCTCACGGCGCACCCCCTCAGCGGTTCTTCCCGTGCAGGCGGTCAAATCATGCCAGAAAGTCTCTAAGCTGTCAAGGCCCAGTGAACCTACGCCGCTACCCCCTGCCGGCGCTGCTGGTTCCCTCTGGGTCCTATTCAATAGAAACGGGCGGCCGACGGGCCAGGCTCATCGTCCGCCGGTGTCTTCTCAGTATGTGATAGCCCTGCCGCTACTCCTTGGGCCTGGCCGGACGCCCCGGCAGGTCCAGGTCCGCCGGTGGCGGTGCGGGATTGGCGATGTCGTACACTAGCTCCGTTGGCACGATCTGTGCCAGTTCTTCCAGAGTCCACTTGCCGCTCTTAGTGATGCTGTGGACGGGCATTTCGGCGGCGGCCAGTGATATCGTACCGCCACCCACATGGAAGATCTGACCGTTGATGTTCCACGCGTGGTCGGTGCACAGGTAGACGACCATAGGGGCTATGTGTTCGGGGGTCCTCTCGACGGGGCCGGCCGTCGCCAGCCTGGGTTGGGCGACGCCGCTCTGAGCGCGAATAGCTGCCGCTGCCTCAGGCACGGTGGCCGTCATGCGGGTGGTGGCCGACGGGGCGATGGCGTTGCAGGTTACCCCGTAGCGGCCGAGGTCGCGGGCCACCACGCGGGTAAAGCCAGCGACGCCTGCTTTGGCCGCGCCGTAGTTGGCCTGCCCTGTGTTGCCTCGCAGGCCAGAGATGGAGGAGAAGTTGACGATGCGGCCGTAGCGTTGCTGACGCATGAGCACGGCCGCCGGTTTGGTGCAGGCGAAGTGGCCCTTGAGGTGGACAGCAATGACGGCGTCCCATTCCTCCTCACTCATGTTGAAGATCATGCGGTCGCGCAGGATGCCGGCGTTGTTTACCAGGATATCGATGCGGCCGAAACTGTCCACACAGCTCTTGATGATACTCTCGCCGCCCTCAACGGTGACCACGCTGTCGTAGTTGGGGATGGCGGTGCCCCCCTGGCTGCGGATAGCCTCCACTACTTCGTCGGCGGGGCTCTGGTCGAAACCGCTGCCGTCTGAGGCCACTCCGGGGTCGTTGACCACCACGTTGGCGCCCTCGGCCGCCAGGGCGATGGCTATGCCCCGGCCGATGCCTCGACCGGCACCTGTCACCACAGCGTTTCTGCCCTTGAGCAAGTCTGCCATGCTAGATCACCTCTCGTTTCTCAGGAAGCTGGCTGGGCCTAGCTCTTAGGCCGGCCGGGCACGTCAACGTCTTCGGGCGGCGGCGCAGGATTAGCGATGCCCTCCATCATCTGGGGCACCATCTCTATCAGCTCGTCCGTGGCCCACATCCCCTGCTTGAAGATGGTCCGCTGTGGCAGGGGATGGGCGAGCACGGCCACCGTGCCCCCGTAGACGAGGAAAACCTGGCCGTTGATGTTCCAGGCTTGGTCAGTGGCCAGATAGCAGGTCATTGGGGCTACGTGGTCGGGTGGCCACGCCTCTATGCCGCGGCCGACAACGCGCTCTTGCGAGGGCCCTTTCGGTAGATCGCCCGTCATTCTGGTCAGGGCGCGCGGGACGATGCAGTTGCAGGTGACACCATAGCGGCCGAGGTCGCGCGCCACGACGCGGGTGAAGCCGGCGGTGCCTGACTTGGCGGCGCCGTAGTTGGCCTGGCCGGCGTTGCCCCACAGGCCAGAGATCGAGGAGAAGTTGATGATGCGGCCGTAGCGTTGCTGGCGCATGACGACAGCCGCCGGCTTGGTGCAGGCGAAGTGGCCCTTGAGGTGCACGGCGATGACGTCGTCCCACTCCTGCTCGGTCATGTTGAAGAACATGCGGTCGCGCAGGATGCCGGCTACGTTGATCAGGCAGTCGAGGCGGCCGAAGCTGTCCAGCGCCGTCTGGATGATGCTCTCGCCGCCGGCCATGGAGGTCACGCTATCGTAGTTGGCGACGGCGGTGCCACCTTGGCTGCGAATGGCCTCCACCACCTCGGCGGCGGGGGCCTTGTCGCTGCCGCTGCCGTCCACGGCCACGCCGGCGTCGTTCACAACGACCTTCGCCCCTTCCTCCGCCGCCAGCTCGGCCACGCCACGACCGATGCCGCGGCCAGCGCCGGTGACGACTATGACCTTACCTTCCAGCATGCCCATCTGCTGTTTCTCCTACCGCCCGCGGGAGGGCAGGGACACCACGCCGGTGCCGGGCGTCGTCTTCTGCCCCTTCGGGTCCTCTGTCCAAACCTCCAGCTCGACGATGTTCTCGCCGCCCTGCTGAGACTTCTTCGTGACGCGGCCGCGGCAGATGACGTCTTGGTCCACCATGTCCATGCCGCGGTACTGACAGGCCACGCGCTTGACCCGCCCCTGGTCGCCCACCCACTCTTGGAGCAGACGGCCCAGCAGGGCGTGCTTGAGGGCGCCATGGACGATGCGGTCGGGCAGGTTATTGCCCTGGGCGAAGTCCTTGTCGTAGTGGATCTGATAATAGTCGCCGGAGCCGGCTGCCCACATCACCAGACGCTGGGAATCGCAGTTCTGGCGGAGGGTCGGTATCTCCTGGCCCTCCTGTACGTCTTCGAAGTAGATCTGGTTGCTCATAATCGCTTCTCCTATGCCTCAGCCGTAGCTGCAGACCTTATGGCGTTCAACTATTTAAATTCACCTCTGCGGGATAAATCCCGCAGCTTCCCCAAAGCTGAGGGTTTCAACCCTCAGGGGTATTCTTATTTTCTTGAATGCCATTAGGTCTGCTCTATCCACGCAGGGCTTGCGCCAGAGGCGCATCCGCCTTCGGCGGAGAAGCCCTGCAGCTACACTCTTCCTAGTACTGGATAAGGGTGCCGCGGAACTTGGCGACCACCTTGCCCTGCTGGTTCTTGTAGATGGTCTCGCCGGTGACGATGAGCATCGGCCCCATGCTTCCCGAGCGCTCGGAGAGGTCGACGAGCTTGGCGGTGCTGGTGAGGACGTCGCCGGCGCAGATCGGCTCATAGTACTCGATATCGCTGCCGCCGTTGAGGGCGCGCTCGTAAGGGCCCTTGAGGGGTGTGACATAGAGCGGGGGCAAAGGGATGTCCGGCCTGAAGATGGGGTGACCCAGGAAGCCCATGGGGGCTGGCAGGCTGCGATAGCCCTTGCTCTTGGCGTACTGCTCGTCGTAGTAGATGAGGTTCGTATAGCCCACGGCGCGGGCAAACATGCGGACGGCCGACTTGTCCACCTCGATGGTGAAAGGTTCCGACTCCTTGCCGATGATCGCCCGCATCTCGTCGGTTATTATTGAGGCTTCAGCCATCTCTCTACCTCCTCTGGTAAACCTTGCGTCTGCCTAAGAGAGCATACCTTAGGCAAAGTGGGCGATCAATCAGGTGGCGGCGCAAGGGTAGTGTTCCCCAAGGGTGTAAGGGACCCCGGAATTCGATGAGGCGTTGCGGTGTTCCTACCGCAGCACCACGGGAAGAGGGAGGCCAGTCCTCCCGGCGATGGCCAGCATTGAGTTGGTTGACAGCCAGCGCTAGATAGGCCACCGCCTCCTGGCGTACCAGGTGCCCGCGGCGAGGGCGACGACGGCTGCCGCCAGCTCGACGGCCAGGGCGGCGTAGGGCGGGCCCGACGAGCCGGCAACATCCGGAAGCTCTGCCATGCCGCCGACGGGACCAGGGGACTCACAGGCGTCGCCGATACAGAGCAGATAAGCGGATCCGGCGTCCGTCACTCCGCCCGGGTCGTCCAGATGAGCACCGACGAGGATGTTTCCCCCAACCCCCGCCACTGAGCAGCCGAAGAGGTCATCGACGCCGGGGGCTGGGTTGGGAATCGTGAGCAGCAGAGCCCCGCTGGCACCGTCGAAGAGATAGACGGAGCCAGCGTTCCCGATTCCACCCGGGTCGTCGTGTGAAGCACCGACGAGAATCCGCCCCCCAACCCCCGCGACCGCCGATCCAAAATTGTCGCCAACATCCGGAAATGGATTGTCGATCGTCAGGAGCAAGGTTCCAGACATGCCGTCGAATAGATAGGCTGACCCAGCATTGGGAATACCACCCGGGTCCTTACAGTGCGCACCCACCAAAATGTCCCCGCCGACCCCCGCGACTGAGACGCCGAACATGTCCTCGACGCCGGGCGCTGGGTTCGCCATGGTGAGAAGTGGGGCACCGGTGACACCGTCGAAGAGGTAAGCTCCGCCGGCGCCCAAGTGGGCGCCGACTAGTACATTCGGGCCGACCCCGGCAACAGAGACGCCGAATCCACTGCCGCCGGGGACGGGGTCCGTGAAGGTACGCAGAAGGGCGCCGGTGGTGCCGTCGAACAGATAGGCGGAGCCAAGATAGTTCGAGCCCGATCCGCCCTGGGCGCCCACCAGGATGTTCCCCCCAACGGCCGCAACGGAGTCCCCGAATAAATCGGCTAGCCTCTGAGACGGATTGGGGATAGTAAGGAGGAGGGCGCCGCTGGTGCCGTCGAACAGATACACGGAGCCTGCGTCCACCACCCCATTCGGGTCGTCCCTGTAGGCACCGACGAGGATGTTTCCCCCAACCCCCGCCACTGAATGGCCGAAGAAATCCTCGACGCCGGGGGCTGGGTTGGGAATCGTGAGCAGCAGAGCGCCGCTGGGACCGTCGAAGAGGTAGACAGAGCCGGCGTCCGTCACCCCGCCCGGGTCGTCGTAGAGCGCGCCGACGAGGATGTTCCCCCCGACCGCCGCCACCGACCCGCCAAACTGGTCGCCAGCGGCGGCCTCGGGGTTCCCAATCGTCCGTGCCAGCATGTACGACGGGGCGGGCCCCGCGCCCGCTCCCGCAGTCACCTGTTCTCGATGGATCCGGGTCGCCGCAGCCCGCTGCGGCGACCTGCCTCCGTCCGGGTCACCCACCACGATCAGCACACCTACGGCCGCCACCAGCAGCGCCAGCCGTGCGTACACTCGCATCGCTGCACCCCTTTGCCCAAAACGAATAGCAGTCTCCCGGCCTTCGCGCCAGCGACCGCCGCCTACCTGCCAACCATTGTCGCCGCCTTCCCCGCTCCCGCGCATCTCGCCGGACCCCCGCCGCTCACGCGAACCGTGCGAGCACGGCCAGTGTACACCTTGCCATCATTTTGTCAATAGGATCGCGATGGGAATTTCCATTAATCTTCTGCACTGATGCCACCGTTTTCAGCCCTTCCTGGTCGCTGCCTGTGCCGCCACCGCCTTCCTTGAACCGTCAGCGGGTGCTAGCATGCCAGCATGGCTGCCCCTCGACCCTCTCGCTGCCCTCACCGCATAGAGGTGCAGGTCGCTCGGCCCTTTCGCGGGGCGGTTCGGGCGCCCTGGCTGAGGCGGATCGCCTGCCACGTTCTGCTGGCGGAGGGCGCGGGCCCAACCGAGCTGGGCGTGGTCATCGCCGACGACGCCACCATCCACGAGCTGAACCACCGCTTTCTCGGCATCGATGAGCCGACGGACGTTCTCTCCTTCGGCCTCGGCGGGCAGGGCGGCAGGCCCTTCGCGCTGCCGCCGGACGAGGTCGCCAGCCTGGGCGAGGTGATCATCTCCTATCCGACGGCCGTGCGTCAGGCCGAGGAGCAGGGCCACAGCGTGCCGGCCGAGGTGGCCCACCTGCTGGTGCACGGCATCCTGCACCTGCTGGGCTACGATCATGGGACGCCAGAGGAGGAGCGGGTCATGCTCCAGAAGGCGGAGGAAATCCTGGCGGGTTTGGATCTAGAGGGGGCGTCTGGTTCATGATTTGGTGGGTTCTGGGCTCCTGGTTTCACACACAACCCCAGCCTGAAGGCTGGGGCATGGAGAGGCGAGTCCGATGCCCCCGCCTTGAGGCTGGGGTCGAGAATCAAGCTACCAACGGCGAACCGGTCTTTAGAGGGGGCGTCTTTTGACAATGTTCAGCGCTAGACTATAATGGCCTCGAGATACAGAGATTCGCGGTGGTTTTTTGAGTACCAGCAGCAGTAGCAACGAAGTTTTCTATCGTAAGTGGCGTCCCCAGTCCTTCTCTGAGGTGGTGGGCCAGAACCCTATCACCCAGACGGTGCGCAACTCGGTGGCCAGCGGCCGGGTGGCCCATGCTTACCTTTTCTGTGGCCCTCGTGGCACGGGCAAGACCAGCATGGGCCGGCTATTGGCCAAGGCGGTGAACTGCCTCCAGACGGCCGACGGCGAGCCCTGCAACACCTGCGAGTCCTGCCAGTCCTATCTCGAAGGGCGAGCCATGGACCTGGTGGAGATGGACGCCGCCAGCAATCGCGGCATCGACGAGATCCGCAAGCTGCGCGATCGGGTGGGCCTGGCGCCTATGGCTGGGCGGTACAAGGTGTACCTGGTGGACGAGGTGCACATGCTCACCCCCGAGGCCTACAACGCCCTCCTCAAGACGCTGGAGGAGCCACCGCCCCACATCATCTTCATCCTGGCCACCACCGAGCCGCACAAGGTGCCGGCCACCATCATCTCGCGCTGCCAGCGCTTCGACTTCCGCCGTCTGCCCCTGGCGGCGGTGGTCTCCCGCCTGGAGTACATCTGCCAGAAGGAGGGCATCCAGATAGAGGCGGCCGCCCTCCAGGAGATCGCTCGCAGCGCCAGCGGCAGCCTCCGTGACGCCATCAACGTGCTAGAGCAGCTTGCCAACTACTACGGCTCGTCGCCCAGCCTGGAGCAGGTGCGCGATTCGTTGGGCCTGACCGCCGACGCCCGCGCTCGTCAGTTGGTGCGCCATGTCTTGGACAAAGACCTGTCGGCTGGGCTGAAGCTCATCGCTGCCGTGCGGGACGACGGTGTAGACATGCGCCAGTTTCAGCGAGAGATGGTGGACTATCTGCGGGCCCTGCTGGTGGTGAAGGCAGGAGCCGAGGACACGCTGGACTTGGCGGCGGAGGAGGTAGAGGAGATGCGCTCCCTCTCGTCTTTGGCCTCCAGCGAGGACATCCTGCGAGCGCTGCGTGGCTTCGGCCAGGCCGACTTCCGCGACGATCCTCAGTCGTCGCTCCCCCTGGAGTTGGCTCTGGCCGACCAAGTGCTGGGGCCAAGCGCTCCTGCTCAGGTAGCAGCCGAGGAGGTGGAGCCCGTCGTCCGGCCGCCCTTCCCGGCGGGCCGTCAGGCAGCGCCGCCGCAGCCGCCCAGGTCGCGGGCGCGCCAGGAGAGCGAGAGGCCGGCCCCACGGCCTCCGAAGCCTGCTGCGCCATCCGCTGAGGGCGAGAGCCCGCCGCCAGAGGCCGCTCCTGTCGCGGGGACGACGGCCCCGGCTGAGGATGACCTCCTGCAGCGTATCCGTCTGGCCTGCAAGGAGGTGGATCATCGACTGGCCGCCTACCTCAACGGAACCTGCGAGGTCAAGTCGCTGGACAATGGTGTCCTCGTCCTGGCATTCTATCAGCAGTTTGGCCTCCACAGAGAGAAGATCGAGACGCCGGCTGGCCGCCGTATCGTGGAGGAGGCAGCCTCACGCCTTCTGGGCCAGACCATCACCCTGGAGTGCACGGCGTGCGAGCGCCAGCGGGCGGAGGGAAGGCCATCGATGCGCGGGGGGCATCTGGTGCAGGCGGCTCGGCAAATGGGAGCACGGCCAGTAGTTGGTGGGAAGGGAGGTTCCAGTGGCGACCCGCGGAATGAATCCTGAGATGTTTCGCCGGCTCCAGCAGATGCAGGATCAGATATCCAAGGCTCAGCAGGAGATCGAGGAGTCTACGGTGGAGGCCAGCGCTGGCGGCGGTGCCGTGACCGTGGTGGTCAGCGGCCAGCCCAGGGTGCGGTCGGTCAAGATCGCCTCCGAGGCCGTTGACCCCGAGGACGTGGAGATGCTGGAGGACCTGATCGTCGCCGCCATCAACGAGGCCCTGGAGAAGGTGGGCGTCATGCAGGCCGAGCGGCTGGGATCCGTAGCCGGCGGGCTCGAGCTCCCGGGCCTAACCTAACCCGTTATGGACGGCATCCCTTCCGCCGCGGGGCCGGTGGTGCGGCTCATCGAGGAGTTTCACAAGCTCCCCGGCGTCGGGCCCAAGAGCGCCCAGCGCCTCACGTACTACCTCCTGCGTGCCCCTGCGGAGGAGGCCAGAGCGCTGGCCGAGGCCATCCTGGAGGTGAAGGAGAAGATCACCTTCTGCTCCACCTGCCAGAACGTGACCGACTGCGACCCCTGCCTCATCTGCGCCAACCCGGGGCGTGATTCCGCTCTCATCTGCGTGGTGGAGGAGCCCCTGGATATCCTCGCCCTGGAGCGAACGCGCAGCTACAACGGGCTCTACCACGTCCTCAACGGCGTGATCTCGCCCATGGACGGCGTGGGGCCGGAGCACCTGAAGGTGGAGGAGCTGCTGGCGCGTCTGAAGGGGGGCGCGGTTCAAGAGGTGATCCTGGCGACCAACCCCAACCTGGAGGGCGAGGCCACCGCCATGTACCTCGGCCGCCTCCTGCGCCCCCTGGGCGTGCGAGTGACCTGCCTGGCGCGCGGCCTGCCCAGCGGCGCCGACCTGGAGTATGCCGACGACCTCACCCTCACCCGCGCCCTGGAGGGCCGGCAGGAGATGGACTGATCCTCGCGGGCGCTTCCCATGACGACACCGCGTCTCTATAAGACGGAAGCCATCGTCCTGCGCCAGCGCAAGCTGGGCGAGGCCGGCAAGATCGTCACCCTCTACACCCCCAACTACGGCAAGCTGGACGCCGTGGCCAAGGGGGTGCGCCGGCCCAAGAGCCGCCTGGCTGGCCACCTGGAGGTGCTGACCCACACCGCGGTCATGCTGGCCCACGGACGCAATCTGGACATCGTCACTCAGGCCCAGGCGGTGGAGAGCTTCGCGCCCCTGCGGGCCGACCTGCACCGCCTCAGCCGCGCCCTCTACGCTGCCGAGCTGGTCGACCGCTTCTCGCCCGAGGGGGCCGAGGGCTATCACGTCTTCCAGTTGCTGCTGGCGACCCTCCGGCGCCTAACGACTGCAAAGAACGCGGACACCGTCCTGCGTCATCTGGAGATGCAGCTCCTGAGTCTGTCGGGCTTTCAACCGCAGCTCGCTCGCTGTGTGAGCTGCCAACGGGCCCTGGCAGCGACACCCAACTACTTCAGCCCTGCTGCCGGCGGCGTCCTCTGCCCCTCGTGCGGGCCGGGGGCTGGCGGAGCGAGGCCGCTATCGCTGAATGCCCTCAAGGTGATGCGGCTGCTTCAAAGCGGCAGCTTCGCCGAGGTGTCGCGGGTAAGGATGGGCCCCGGCCTGGCTCAGGAGGTCGAGATGCATTTGCGGGTCTACCTGCTCCACGTGCTGGAGCGAGATGTGCGGTCGGCCGCCTTCATCGACCGCCTGCGGCGGGAGGGCTTCTGGGAGCCGGCGGGGGTATCCGGCTAGGAGGATACGCCTCCATGCCTCTCTACGAATACTATTGCCAGCACTGCAACGGCGTCTTCGAGGCCCTGCGGCCGATGGGAGAGGCCGCCCTTCCTGCGTCCTGTCCAGCCTGCCAGCGCGATGGGCAGCGCATAATGTCCTCCTTCAGGGCCTTCACCTACCGCGATGGCTACCCTCGGCGCATCCCCGACCAGGGCACCTACTGGCATCTGGGGAAGGAAGTGAAGACCCTGCCCAAGCGGATGCAACACCACCAGCATCCCGAGTTGGCCGAGCCCAAGACGGCGAAGCGGCCGACCAAGAGCAAGAGGGCGGAGCAAGAAGAGCGGGCGGTCGAGAAAAGCAGAGAGAAGACGTAGTCGCAGACCTTGTGGTTATCAAGAAAACATGGCCTCCCCGCGGATTGATGGCGATCAAGAGAATGGGAACACCCCCTGAGGGTTGTCCGCATGGCGGACAGGCTGACGTTGTGTGTGAACCCGGAAACCCCCAACCATGAACCAGCTAGGTACTGGCCGTCAACTGTCTTGGACAGGGTGCCGACGAAACCTCAAGCGCACGATCGTTCGCGTGCCCTCTCGCACCCTGGCCCGCTCGTCGATGCGGTGGCCGACCACCCAGGCGATGCCCCAGGAAGCGCACACCAGGGGCACCGCGTCTCGCTCGTCTCTGGGCACCTTGGCGTCCACCAGATAGTCCTGAAGCTTCTTCTCGCCGCCCAGGCCCAGAGGCCGAAAGCGGTCGCCGCGACGCCGACCGCGCACTGTTAGCTGGCCGCCCACCGCCTGGTGATCCAGGAAGGCTTCGCAGGGATCCGAACCGACCTCCACCGCCTGGCCGGCCAGGGTCTCCGCCTCGATCAGCCAGCCAGCCACAGTCGTGCGGCCAGGCACGGCCAGCGGCGTCTCGGGGATGGGCGCGACCTTGGCGGCTGCCTCTCGGCCCGCGGTCAGTCGCACGAATTCACCATCGATGGCGAAGGCCAGACCACCGGGAAGGGAGAGTCGGCTGCCCGCCGGTTTGGCCAAGGCCTCCGCCATGGCGTGGATGTGGACGGCCTCGATCTGGCGGGCGTCGGTCAGAAGCTGCTGACAGGCGGCCTGCAGGAGGCGGTTTCTTATGGCCGGCGGCAGGGCCGCCAGCTCCCAGCGGGGGAAGCCCACGCTGCCCTTCTCCTTGACAGCCAGGGCATCCCAGAAGACCGTGGCCGTCTCCTCCAGGTAGGCCAAATCGCTGGCGGTGGCGGCGGCCAGGCGAAGGATGGCCCCCTCGATCCTGGGGTTGTAGCGGCGGAGCAAGGGCAGTAGCTGGTGGCGGATGCGGTTGCGCAGGGGCCCCAGCAGGAGGTTGGTCACATCCTGGCAAGGGGATAGCTCCTCCTCCTGGCAGTAGCGCTCCGTCTCCTCGCGCCTCACCGCCAGCAGGGGGCGAACCAGGAGCAAGTCGTCGTGGCCGGGAAAGGGCCAGGAGGTGGAGGGCTTCATCCCCGCCAGGCCGGTCAGGCCACTGCCACGAACGAGATGCATGAGCACCGTCTCCGCCTGATCGTCGGCGGTGTGGCCGGTGGCGACCACATCGATAGCCGCCTTCTCTGCCTGCTCAGCCAGGAAGCGATAGC
>JALHUG010000081.1 GCA_022866185.1 Dehalococcoidia bacterium | reverse complement strand
GGCTCTTCGGCCCCATCAACTGTTCGGGCTCCGGCAGGCGGGAGAGACGTGACGACCCAGCTGAGCCACGGTCTTGCTAGACCCAGGACGATTCGATCTGTCACGTCTGCTTCCCGGAAACAAGATACAAGGACGAGCGGTCTTGAATTTTCCCATGCGTATCTCCGCTCGTGGTGAGCTTGTCGAACCATGAGCGGAGGCAATGAGCATTTCAACAGCCTCTCAGGTCTGCCGGACGAGCAGCCAGCGGCGGCTGTCAGGTCTCACTGAGCGACGGGGTGAGTGGCCTTGAGGTCCTGGAAGTGCTCGGGCTCTGCCAGCAGGCCGGCCAGAAAAGGGGGCAGGGCAAAGCTGGCGAGATGCATCTGGGGACTGTAGTAGCGGGGTGAGATGCCCCTGGCCTCCAGCCTCTGGCGGACGGTGGCCTCATCCAGGGCCAGGGGGTCGTTGCCCACCGAGGCCAGGGTGAAGCTCCACAGCACGCCGGGATAGGAGGGCACGGGAGCAAGGCAGACACGCACCAACGGGAAGACGGCCTTCAGGTTGGCATAGATCATCAGTAGGTCGTGCGTGAGGAGGAGGGGAGAGCTGCTCTGGGTTACCATCAGCCCCTCCTTCTTCAGTATGCGGCGGACGGCCTGGTAGAACTCGGCGGTGAACAAGCGCAGGCTGGGGCTGGACGGGAGGGGATCGGTCAGATCGACGATGATGGCGTCGAAGGGCTCCTGAGCTTTCTCCACGAACTCATAGCCGTCGGCGAACAGCAGGCGAACGCGAGGATCATCGAACGCGCCGCCCGACACCTGGGGGAGATAGCGACGGCAGGTCTCGACCACCGCTCGGTCCAGCTCCACATGGACTGCCTCTAGCAGGGGGTGCTGCAGGGCGCGGCGCAGGCAGCCGCCATCGCCGCCGCCGACGATGAGCACCCGCTCTGGCTGGGCCAGGGAGATCAGGGCAGGGTGCACCATCATCTCGTGATAGATGAACTCGTCCGTCTCCGTGGTCTGGAGGGCGGTATCGAGGATCAGCGCCCTGCCGAAGGGGACGGTATCCAGCACGCGGATGGTCTGATAGTCTGAGCGGCCCTCGTATAGCACGCCCCGCACCTGGATGCGCTGCTCCAGGCCGACGCGCTCCCGCTCGCCGAACCACTCTTCGCTGCTATTCGATGCAGGAGGCAATGCCCCGCACCACCTCCATGACCTGAATCCGCTCCGCCTCAAAGTGGCCACGCAGGACGGGGATGGCCACCCGCGGGTCGGCGCCGTCGCCGCAAACAAAGACATCGACCGCTGCATAGCCATATTCAGGCCAGGTGTGGATGGTGATGTGAGATTCCGCTAACACTGCTACACCGGTGACACCCTCCGGACTATAGTGATAGACTCGGATGTCTTTCAACGTTGCGGCGCACGCTGCCGCCGCATCGCGCAGAGCTTTTTCCACCGCCACAATGGAGTTGAAATTTCTACCGCCCCACAGCTCCAAGATGAGGTGCCTTCCCAAGCCCTTCAACGGATTCTCACCTCCCCCCTTTGAACCGGCCCGCGCTTCTCAGCACAAACACCACCCCAGGCGAAGTCGACTCGGCGACTTAGTTCCCGGAAAGTGGTGCTCAAGGCCTTTGTGGCAGGCCCAACCTAGACAGACGACTCCATACGATACCACATAATTCAGGAGGAATCCATAATGGAGAGAGATTTTGTGATCCGTCGCGTTGGCCTGAAGATGAACAAAAGAAAGCGGGTTGCCCGCGGGAAGTAGTAGGGGTCGTTCGCGAACGACCCCTACCGGGCGTTTGTGATACTTCCCCCTTGCCAACGCTTGCACCTGGGTGTAGATTGGGGGCGTCCGGACGTGATGAATGACACTTGTAGGGTACGGTAGGCCATCTGGCAGCAGAATCGCTGCCAATCCCTCTAACCGCGAGTGCAAGCTGATGGAAGGCACGGCCGCGCGCCGGCCGGGAGGTTAGTAGAATGCCTGATGTTCGTCCCCTACGCACGATATCCCAGCTACGGCCAGGGGATCACGCCTGCTGTTTCTACGAGACGGCAGAAAAGCAGCGGGCGGTGCTGACGCCCTTCTTGCGCCAGGGACTGGAGCAGGGCGAGAAGGTGGTCTACGTCTTGGATGTCAGCACGGCGGAGGCCATTCTGGCTTACTTGCGACGCGACGGGCTGGACGTCGAGCCCTACCTAGCCCGGAGCCAGATGGTGTTCCTGACCATCGCTGAGACTTACATGCAGGCGGGCTTGTTTGACCCGGACACAATGATCGCCCTGCTGCAGGAGCAGACGGATCAGGCTCTGGCCGAGGGCTACCCGGCCCTGCGCATCACTGGCGAGATGGGCTGGACCCTGCGGGGGCTGCCGGGCTCCGAACGGCTGATCGAGTACGAGGCCAAGCTCAACGAGTTCTATCCCGGCAGCAAGTGCATCGGTCTTTGCCAGTACGACTGGCGAGCCTTCGGCCCTCAGCTCATCATGGACGTGCTGTCCACCCACGCCGTCGCCGTTGTGAACGCAATAGTCTACGATAACTACTACTACGTGTCTCCGGCCACCGTCCTGGGCCATGGCGTCTCAGAGGCGCAGTCGCGCCACTGGTCGAAGTATCTGGCCGAGCGCGGGTCACCAGGGGCGGCCGTCGTACGTAGCGTAGAGCGTCAGATGGAGCGACAAAACCTCTACCATCTGACCTTCCGCGAACTCACGATTCTCCGTCTGGTGGCGATCGGCAAGTCAGACGGCGAGGTTTCGGTTGCCCTGCACATCACGCTCCTCACGGCTCACAAGCATGTCGGGAACATCCTCAAGAAGATGGGGGCCGCCTCTCGCACGGAGGCGAGCACGCGGGCTCTAAGGGAAGGACTGGTGGAGTAGCGGCGACGTCCTCCTGTAGTTCGCGTGGGCGAGGGCCCAGGTCGAGGCCAGCTTCACCGGCCAGTACCTGCGCGGCACACTGACGCGGCACGCGCAGCCGGAGAAGGCGCGGGCCAAGTGAACCCACTGCCGCTGGAGGCCCGACTTTGGCCGTGATGCCTCATAAGTAAGTGTTACCGAAGAGGGGTCACAGCGTGTTCCTCTGGCTCTCGTGACCGGGCGACTCGTGGAAGGGAGCCAGGAACGGCAGCTCGGCTTGGGCTCCTCCTATCTGGCGCACCTTCACGAGGAGCCCGGTCACCAAGACTCAGGGCCTGCCGTCGAGCGACTAGCTCGACGGCCTACCGGCTACTTTCAGTAGCACTATTTTTGAGGCATCACCTGCCGTTTTGGTAACAGTTTTCATGAGGCAGATCGTTGGCTTGATCATAGAGAGCCCCTTTGCTAGACTCCCTGCGAAAGGAGAGCGTGAAAAATGGAACTAGTATGGCTTGTGCCTGTTGCTGGGTTCACGGGAGTCGCCTTCGCCCTCTGGCTCGCCTGGGACGTGCTACGGCGCGACACGGGCACCGACGCGATGCGCGACGTGGCTTCCATGATCTTCGAAGGTGCTATGGCCTTCTTGAAGCGCCAGTACCAAACCATCGCCATCATGGCGGTTGTGACCGGCGTCCTCATCGCCATTATCATCGGCGCCGTCTCGGAGGGCGTGAAGGATATCATCCGCAGTGACACAGGACAGATCGAATATGGAGCAAAGGTCGTCGATCACTGGAAGGAGGGCCTCCTCACGGGCATTGCCTTCCTGGTCGGTGCGGCCGCCTCGGCGCTGGCCGGATTCATCGGCATGTATATCTCTGTACGTTCCAACGCGCGCTGCGCCTCGGCGGCGACCCGCAGCCTGAAGGAAGCGATCACCGTCTCCCTACGAGGAGGGGCCGTGTCCGGCTTCCTGGTGACGTCGCTGAGCCTTCTGGGTGTGTCGGGCATCTTCCTCACGTACAGCAGGCTATTGGGCAACCCGCCGACCATCGCGCCGTTTCTCATCGTCGGCTTCGGCTTCGGGGCCAGCTTTGTGGCTCTGTTTGCCCAGCTAGGCGGCGGCATCTACACGAAGGCCGCCGACGTGGGCGCCGACCTGGTGGGCAAGGTAGAGGCCGGCATCCCCGAGGACGACCCGCGCAACGCGGCGGTGATCGCCGACCTGGTGGGCGACAACGTGGGCGACTGCGCCGGCCGTGGCGCCGACTTGTTCGAGTCGATGTCGGCCGAGAACATCGGCGCCATGAT
>JALHUG010000080.1 GCA_022866185.1 Dehalococcoidia bacterium | reverse complement strand
TGGCACGGGCAGCAGCCTCCTCGAGCCGGCCGGCGGAGTAGCGCCGTCCCAGCTCGAGGAGACTCTCGGCTTCGAAGATGGCCTGCCTGAGATGGGCCGCCCAGATGGCCTCGACAATGCAGACCGTCGAGTAGCCTCCGCGGTGAAGGGCGTCGTGCAGCAGTTGGTTCTTGATCGCCTGCTCGCTTGACTGCATGGTGAGGGCAAGCTGTCTGGTATCCACGCCGTTGTCCCGTGGGCTCACTCAGCGTTGCACGACAGCCTGCACGTGCTCGGCCTCGACCTGGGTGCTCTTGGCGACGAAGGCCTTCAGCAGGGCGGCGTTGGCGATGTTGCCGATCGCGCGGAGGATCCCGCCCGAGGCCTGGTGGATGAGGGTGAGGGCGTTCTTGGTGAACAGGGGCGCGTGGGCCCCGCAGGCGCTCAAGCGATTCTCGATGAAGCTGATGCTCTCCTCAGGGCACAGCCCCTCGACGGAGATCGTCACGGTGATGGAGTTGGCCAGGGCTTCCAGCGTGGAAAGTCCGAAGCGCAACGACAGCGTCTCGGCACCGCAGAGCAGCACGGTCAGGGCGTTGAGGGAGTCGAATTGGAAGTTGGTCAGAAGTCGCAGCTCGGCGAGGATCTCGTTGTTGAGTAAGTGGGCCTCGTCAACGAGGAGCACGGGATGCAGGTGGCGCGAACCGTTCATCGAGAGGATGTGTTGCTGGATGTCGCGAAACATGGTGGCCCGTCGGCAGGCAGGCGTCAGGCCGAACAGCGCGCAGAGGTGGCTGTAGAACTCGACGATGCCCACGGAGGTGTGGCAGAGATACAGCGGCTTGAACAGTCCCGCCGGTAGGCGCGCAGCCAGCAGGCGCAGCAGGCAGCTCTTGCCGGTGCCGGACTTGCCGACCATGACCCCGATGCCGTGGGTGTCGACCAGAAGCCGAGCGGCGGCGAGGTTCTTCTCCACCGAGGGCAGCAGGTGCAGCGATTCGGTGGGGATCTCCTTGGCGAACGGCAGCGCCGTCAGCCCGAAGTAGCTCGGGACCTCTTTCCAGTTCATCCGTGCTGCTCCTTGTGGTGGGCATCGAGCAGTCGCGAGGCGGCCAGGGAGGCCGTCAGCGGGGTGGTGGCCGGCGTGCCGGGCTCGGCGGGCTGCTCGACGACAAGGTGGTGAGAGTTGTAGGCGCGCCTGACGCGGCTATTGGCGTAGGCGTCTACGATACGGGCCTCCCCATGAGGCTCGCTGCCAAGCAGCACCCGCACGGGTCGCCGCCGCGGGGGCAGCATGGGGTCGTAGCGCAGGCGCACGTGTTCGCCGATGAGGGTGGAATCCACCTCGTAGAGCACGCCGTAGAGTGTGAGGGTGGAGTCCTTGTGGACTTTGCGGTTGTCTTCGTGCATGAAGACTTCCGCGAGGTTCACCGTGGGGTCGATGGGGATGACCAGGTGGGCCTTCTCCAGCCACAGCTCCAGCGGGGTCTTGCCGCCAAGGGCGCGATGAGGGCTTCGGTGGTATTCGCTTTCCAGCCAGCTATGGAAGCGCATGTCCAGATCCTGCAGGCTGGCGAGGGAGTCGGTGTCCAGGATGCTGAGGAACTGCTGGCGCACCGTGCGGAAGAACCGCTCGATTTTTCCCCGGCCTTTCGGCTTGTAGGGACGGGAATGCACCAGCACGATGCCCAAGGTGTCCAGGATGCGCCGCGTCTGCAGCGACACGAACCCCGCCCCGTTGTCCGCATACGCCCGGCCGATTCTCCCGTGGGCGGCGAGGATATGTCGGATGCCACACTCGAAGGCCAGGGCGTTTTCGCTGAAACTGAAGCAGGCATAGAGCACCCGACGGGTGGCGTCGTCGAGGAACGCCAGAAGCACCGCCTGCCGCCGCTTGCCCTTCGCGTCAGGGACGGCCACGGTATACATGCAGTCGACCTGCACGCACTCCAACGGCGAGAAGAACTCAAACGGCAGCGTCTGCTCCTGCTGGTGGACACGGCGACGCCCTTCACGGTCCAGCCCGGAGGCGCGGACCAGCCGCGCTAGCGACGAGCTGGATGGGTGCGACTGGATGCGGCCCTGCCCCTGCAATCGTTTCAGCGTGACGGTGGCGCTGCACTCGGGGTGGCTCTCCAACTCCGAGATCAGCAGTGCAGCCTCCGACTGCGTCAGCGCGCGGCAACTACCGCTGTCGCGCCGCCGCCGCGGGGTCAACCCCTCCATGCCGTCTCTTCGGTAGGCGGCCAGCCATTTTCGCAGACAACTCACCGTGAGGGTGCGCTTGCCCAGGTAGGG
>JALHUG010000079.1 GCA_022866185.1 Dehalococcoidia bacterium | reverse complement strand
GCTCTCCAGCGCTGGCGCCGACCGCCTGGTAGACCGGGAGGTCCTGCGCAGCGATATCGTCGTCACCACCGCCAGCGGCATTCACGTCACCCCCATCGGCGAGTACGTCCTGGGGGTGATGATCATGCTGGCAAAGGGTTGGCCTCATCTCTTTCGGGCTCAGGAGAAGGGGGAGTGGGCCCGCCTCACCCCCCAGGAGCTTCAGGGCAGGACAGTGGGCGTGGTAGGATTGGGCAGCGTCGGCCAGGAGGTGGCGCGCCTGGCCAAGCTTCTGGGCATGCGGGTGCTGGGCGTGCGTCGCTCGGGGGCGCTCCTGGAGAGCGGCGAGTACCTAGTCGACGAGATATTCGGCCCGCTGGACCTCCTGCACGTCCTCTCCCAGAGCGACTATGTGGTGCTGGCCCTTCCCCTGACTGAAGAGACCCACCACCTTATGGGAGAGTTGGCTCTCCAGGCCATGAAGCCCTCTGCTTATCTGATCAACGTCTCTCCCGGAGCGGTGGTGGACGAGACGGCCCTGGTGCGGGCTCTTAAGGTAGGGCTGATCGCCGGGGCTGGCCTGGACCTCTTCGAGAGCGAGCCTCTGCCGCCGGAGAGCGAGCTGTGGAGGCTGCACAACGTGATCATCAGCCCCCACATTGCCGCCGCGACCCCTCACTATAACGAGCGGGCGGTGGCCCTCTTTTGCCAGAACCTCCGCCGCTATCTGGCCGACGAGCCGTTGCTGAACCTGGTGGACCCTCAGCGGGGCTACTGACCGAGCCTATCGCTGCTTGGGAGAGGCCCGCTTCGGGCCCGTGCTCGCCACCCCCATCACCGCCAGCCGGCTCGGCTCCTCCCGCGCCCTCAGCCAGGTCCTTTCCATACGCCGGCGGATGCCCTCGAACTCGGAGAAGATGTCATTCGTAGAGGTCATCATGGCTTTGCCCTCCCCCTTGGTGGGCCAGGGGGCCTGGTGGTTCCTTTCTTGACGGAGGCCCCACCCTTGGCAGCCGCTGCGGGCTTAGCCCCCGCCTTTCCCTTAGCGGCGGGCTTCTCCTCGGCAGCCGCCTTACCCCTGGCAGGAGCGCTGGGCTTGGCCTTCTCTCCGGCGGCCGGCGCTTCTTCCGCCTTCGCTGGCTTCTTATCACTGGTCTCTGGTTTCTCTTCTGCCTGCTTGCCCAGATCGATGCTGGCAACGGAGGCCACCGTATCGCGGGGGCCTACGCCCATAAGGGTCACGCCCATGGTGGCCCGCCCCTGTAGCGCAATGCTGTCCACGGTGGTGCGGATGACGATTCCGTCCTCGGAGATGAGCATCAGCTCTTGGTTCGAGTTGACGGTGAGAGCCGCCACCAACTGCCCTCTCCTCTCGTTGACCGTGAACGTACGCACACCCTGACCGCCTCGCCCCTGGGTAGGGTACTCATCGAAGGTGGTGCGCTTGCCGTAGCCCTTGCTGCTCACCACCAGCAGTTCCTGGTCGCGACGGGCGATCTCCATCCCCACCACCCGGTCGCCCTTCGCCAGGCGGATGCCCCGC
>JALHUG010000078.1 GCA_022866185.1 Dehalococcoidia bacterium | reverse complement strand
CTTGATAGCCAACGGTCTAGCGGATGCGCAGTATCCAAAATATCCGACCCCCTACCCATACCGTTCGCTCAACCGCTGCTGCCTCACGTCCTCGGCGATGCTTATCTCTAGCGCTTCCCCGCCCAACCGTTCGGCTAGGCGGTGGGCTTCATCCTCACGGGTGACGATGATCCATGCCGCTCGCTCTATCGAATGGACAGCCATCTCCCTTGTAAGCGCATCCTTCATCGCCAACACTAGGTCGATGCACTCCTCGGGCTTCTCGGCACGGGGGAGTCTGGTAAGCGCCGTCATCACTACGTCGAAGTCCCAGACCAGATCGCCGCGTTGCTTGTGTTCCTCTACCCAGGTTGTCTTGCCGCTACCCGGCGGGCCGTAGATCACGGTCACCTTGCCTCTATGAGTAGCACAGAGCGTCCCGTTGGCTATCAAGGCGGAGCAGGTACGGACACGACAAGGATGGGGCGGGCTAGTAGGGCTCACACTATCCTCCCTGTAACCCGCAGATGGCAGCGACCACACAAGCCGCGAAGGTTCGAGCGGGCGTCGGTCCCGCCGCGAGCCTTCGGTATGATGTGGTCAACCTCGGATGAACGGGCGCCACAGAGCCGACAGGCAGGCTCCTCCGATAGCACTTGCACTCGTAGTTGTTGCCATCGCCAACCGTAGCCGCGCCGCGTACTCGAAGCGGGCGCTCGTTGCCACGCCTTGATCGGGTGCTCAGAACAGGGCCGAAGTCGCCAGCAGCCCGGCGTTGTGCAGGGCGAGGCGGGAGCGGTGGGCATCTAGCAGATCACCGTCCCTACCAAGTGGCCGCTCGCCCTCTTGTGATCTGCGTACCGGGTCATCTGTCTTGTCCTGTTCAGGGCAGTAGCGCGCTGCCTTCGCCCTGCGTGTGTCAGCATCCCTAGGGGTTTTGGCGACTTGGGCTTCGGAGTTGGTGTCCTGTCAACCTGCACATGCTTGTGCTTGCTCACGGTATGCTCCTCAACTCAGCCAGGTTCCGGTCGTCTACGTCCAGCATGTACCGTATCTGGTGCTCCTGGCCCCGGGGCGGCAGGAGGCGGCAGTGAGCGCGCATCCTAGCATCCTGCCCCTTCGTCGCCTCTGCCATGAGCAAGGCCCGTAGCACAGGGTCGCGCTTCACCGGCTCGTCTACATAGCCACAGGTACAGCACGAGTGATAGACGCCGGCGGGCCCTTCCTGATGCCAACAGGTGATCCCGTTGCAGTGGGGGCAGGGTCCAGGCGGTACTCGTTTGCACATGGCAACAGAAAAGGCCCCATCTCTGGGGCCTACTACTCCCTGGGCGGAAGATTCCTATCTTAATTACTTACGCCCTTCTAGCCACTTTGTCAAGACATCATGTATCATTTGGCGTACAGCCGCCGGCGTGCTACAATGAGAGCGGTCGCAGCGCTTGTGACGCCCGACCGCCTGGCACCGAGAAAGGAACTTCCCGATGCACCCTCATCTTACCACTTGCTCTATCCCCGGATGTACCAATCCTCACCGAGCGCGTGGCCTTTGCCACAATCATTATGAAGTCGCCCGACATGACCGACTTCGCACTAAGAGGACGCCTCCGCCAGATAGAATCGGTGAAGAATGGCGATCCGCAGTAGGGTATGAGGGCTGGTACGAAGTTAGCAACCTTGGACGCGTGAAGCGAATCGGACGTTGTCGAGGGGCCTACATCGGTCGACTCCTGAAGCAAACACACTTCAGCCCCTATTGGACGGTTAAACTCTATCGGGCCAATATAGGCAAATGGCAGCGCGTTCATAGACTGGTCGCAACAGCCTTCTTGGGCATTGGACAAGGCGCGGTATGCGAGGTCAACCATATCGACGGCAACGGAACCAACAATCATGTATCGAACCTAGAATGGGTGACCAAGACGCAGAATCGCCAACATGCTCTCCACGTTTTAGGCCACTATCCATCTGGCCACGGCAACTCCCGACTGACATGGGCACAAGTCACAGAGATACGTTCCCTAGGTGACCAGATGACGCAAGGCGAAATCGGGCGACGTTTTGGCCTTGATAGAAGCGGCGTTAGTCGCATCTTGGCTCATAGAACCTGGACTAAGCCCTAATGCCCCTGGCTCTGTAAAACCTCCCCCATCGGCACTGCACACCCACCGGAAGGCCGCATTGAGTAGCCTGCTCGCCGTCTCACGTGTCGCAGGGCGGGCCAGTTTGCCGCCGATCTCCTCTAGTGTACAGGAGGCGATCCAGAGGTCGGCGACCATCTTCAAACGTATCCCGTCCTCATGCCCCCATTCTAGCCTACCTAGAGCACAGGCGAGGTCAGCGAAATCAACGCTGACAGGATACTCCCGACCGCCGGCGCCACGCACACCCATCTTGATGACGCAGCGGGGCGGTTCGCCAGGACGGCAGCCGGCTAATCCCTCAGCCTTTGCCCGCCAGTGTGGGGCAGCATCACGGACGCGGGCAAACCAGGGCTTGTCAGACAGGCATCACCCCTTTCTCCCCGCCGTCGCTCATGGCACGCAATTTGGCCACGGTCCCCATCCGCCCGCCCGCTGGTATATCTCCCAGGCGGCGCAGAAGTGGGTCGCCTGGTCGAAGATGACCTGCTCCCACGTCCAGCCCCGCTCCAGGAAATACGGCTCCCATGTCGCCCGGTCTAACTGCATCCTGCCCGACTGCGAGCGGTTCAGATCCCATGTCAGGGGATCGGCTCCGCTGTGGGATTCGCACTGCTCGACGGCGGCGACGGCGGGCCAGAGGTCGGCGGGCCAGCAGGCGTATCCTTCTGTGGCGAGGGCGGGCCAGGCTCCAGCTTGGGCATCACCACATTCCACAGAGTCTTCTTCATGTCCTGCAACTCCGCCTCCACTTGATCCATTCGCTCCGCGAGGTTCATTAGCAGGGTATCCTCCTGGCTCGATTCCTGCGCCTCGTCGCCCGAGGACGGCGTAGGCAGGCCCCCCATTGCCAGAAGGCGTAGGTTGTTCGCCATTATCTCTAGTGCTTCCGCATG
>JALHUG010000010.1 GCA_022866185.1 Dehalococcoidia bacterium | reverse complement strand
TGGCCGAGCTGAGAAGCGCCCTGGTGCCGGATCAGGTTGGCTTCGTGATCGAGCGGATCGAGCTACTGGCCTTTCAGACCACCTTCGACCCCATCCGACGCACCGGCCGGGTGCCCATAAATACATCCCTATTCCCCAAAGACAGATTCAGGGACGCCCTGGCGGCCATGAAACCTGCCTTCGACGCTGGCCTATCTGTTAGCGAATTGGTGGCCGTAGCCTCCCCGGGCGAGAAGCTGGGCGACACCGTCATCCCAGAGGGTATGGTTGGCCTCGCCACTGTTTGCAGCGCCGTGGTGAACGGAGTTCTGCTGAAAGCAGGCGTCCCCACCGACTCCAGGTTCGGAGGGGTGCTGGAGATGCGAAACTCCCGCCCCAGAAGGTTCCTGGCCATAATCACCTACGCCGGCTCCTCTCTCGACCCCTCCGAAGCCTACATCAGGGCCAGAATGACGCGAGTGCGCGACGCCGCAACCACAGGAAACGGAAGAATACTGGCCAATTTCCGCGAGATACCGGCCCCGGCAAAACCACTGGTGGAGAAGACCAGAACGGAGCTCAAGCAGGCCGGCATCGACGGAATACTCCGCATCGGTGAGGCCAGCGAGCCGCTGTGCCAGATCCCCGTGGGCCTGAGCAAGGTAGGAATGGTGCTGCTGGGGGGAATGAACTCTTTAGCCGCTGCCGAAGAGGCTGGAATACAAGCCGACAACTTCTCGGAGAGCGGCACCATTGACTTCGAGCGGTTAGTCAACTTCCGCGAGCTGTAGGCCACCTTCGACAGCGCGGGGGTGCGCCCCCGCCACCACAGACCATCTCTTCCCCTTTGCGAAAGGGACCTCCCGCTCCTCATACCCTATGCCCAACCGCTGCCATCGCAGGGTTAGAGCGGACAGCCAGCGTCCGGCCATCTCCCAGTTCAAGGGTTGACATATGGGGCCAAGTAGTGCACTATTGGAGCACCGACGGCTGGCCGTCGGCAACCGGCAACCGTTAACCGCAATCATCGGGAGGAGCAATATGGTTGAGTCGAAGCGAGAGGTCCTATCGTCTAGCGAGGTAGTGGACCCTTATGTCACTGCCCTAACGCAGTTCGATGTGGCCGCTGACCACCTTGGCCTGAACGAGTCAATGCGCCAGTACCTGCGCAACAATCAGCGAGAGCTCGTAGTCCACCTGCCCCTAAGAATGGACGACGGCTCCATAGAGGTGTTCTGGGCTTGCCGCGTCCAGCACAACTGGTCGCGTGGCCCATGCAAGGGGGGCATCCGCTATCATCCCGACGCCAATCTGGACGAGGTAAGAGCCCTGGCGATGTGGATGAGCTGGAAGTGCAGCGTTGCGAACATACCCTATGGCGGAGGCAAGGGCGGCATCAAAGTCAACCACAAGAAGCTATCACGGCACGAGGCAGAGGGTCTGGCCCGCCGCTATGCCGTCGCCATAAGCCCAGTGATCGGCCCCGACGTGGACGTACCCGCCCCTGACGTGGGCACCGATGCCCAAACCATGGCCTGGATTGCGGATGCCTATAGCGCCACCCAAGGACGCTGGACACCGGCAGTCATCACAGGCAAGCCGATCAGCCTTGGCGGCACGGTAGGGAGGGATGCGGCCACCGGCAGCGGCATCATGTACGTGGTTCAGGAAGCAGCCCGCCGACGCGGTCTTTCACCGAGTAGCACAACCGTAGCCATCCAGGGCTTCGGCAACGCCGGCCAGTGGTCAGCTCGCCTCCTGGCAGGCAAGGGATTCCAGGTGGTGGCCGTCAGCGACACATCGGGCGGCATCCACAACGGGCAAGGTCTCGATATCGAAGCAGCCATTGCCCAGAAGAACAACAGTGGCCGTGTCACTGACTACCCAAAGGCCGACCGCATCACCAACGAGGAGCTCCTAACCCTTCCAGTGGACATCCTGGTGCCGGCCGCTTTCGAGAATCAGATCACCGCCGCCAATGCCCCCGCCGTCAAGGCCAAGATCATCGCCGAGGCAGCCAACGGCCCCACGACACCCGAGGCCGATCGGATGTTGAATGACTCAGGGGTTATTATCATTCCTGACATTCTGGCCAGTGCCGGCGGCGTGGTGGTCTCCTACTTCGAGTGGGTCCAGAATCGAAGCGGTATGTACTGGGACGAGAAAGAGGTCAGCAACCGCCTGGAGCAGGTGATGACCAGGGCCTTCCAAGAGGTGGCCGCTGTATCCGAGAGAGAGAAACTAACGATGCGGGAGGCGGCCCTGATCCTGGGCATCCGGCGCGTGGTGGAGGCGACCGAGCTTCGTGGCATGCGCCCCTAGAGTGGATGAGGCGACTGGCTCACCAACCTAGCGTAGAGCAACCGCCGCAGCCACCAGCCCTGCCACGATGACGAGCAGGACAATCATGATCCGCCTCAGCTCGCCGAGGACGTAGCCGTAGTCCTTGACAATATGGCGAGCCGCTGACTTGGTGGGGGTGGTGGCGACAGAAAACCCGCCTGCGGGGACAGCAGCACGGCGAGGGGCCTCAGGGATCCGTGCAGGCGTGACACCACGCGCGGGAGTTGCTTCGCCTGGCTCTGACTGCCTGCGCTCCTTGGGGCGCTGCCTCGGGACGAATCGTCTGCCTCCTGGGCGAGGTCGTTTCGGCAAGTTTCCTCTCCTACAACGGGTCTCGCTGTCTCTGCCAGCAGCATTATACGACAGGTGCACGTTGAGGCCAATGCCCGATACTGTTCATCACCTCCTCTCTGTCTCACATCTCTTGAAACACTACAATCCTTTACACAGCGACGGCCCCTTTTGTATGCTCAGGTCGATGATTCCTCTTTGTAGAGCCCCACGGGGAACGGTGGACGTCCTGCCCGAGGAGCAGCCTTACTGGGGGCACGTCTACCACACGGCTACTCGCCTCGCCAAACTCTACGGCTACTCTCGCATCGACACGCCCATGTTCGAAGAGGCCAGCCTGTTCGTCCGCGGCGTGGGCCAGGCCACTGACATCGTCCAGAAGGAGATGTATGTCTTCCAGGATCGCGGCGGCGAGATGATGGCCCTGCGGCCGGAGGGTACGGCCAACGTCTGCCGCGCCTACATTCAGCACGGCATGCACAACCTGCCCCAGCCCGTCCGCCTGTACTACTGGGGCCCAGCCTTCCGCTACGACCGCCCCCAGGCGGGGCGGCAGCGCCAGTTCACCCACTTCGGCTGTGAGGCCATCGGCGAGGATGATCCCGCCCTGGACGCTGAGATCATCGAGCTAGCCTGGCGTCTCTATCAGGAGCTCGGCATCACCGACCTGTCCCTCCAGCTCAACAGCATCGGCGACCCCAACTGCCGGCCGCGCTATCTAGCGGCCCTCAAGGCCTACTATGAGGACAAGCTGGGTAGGGTTTGCCCCGACTGCCGTGCGCGCTTTCAAACGAACCCCTTGCGCCTCCTGGACTGCAAGGTCGAGGGCTGCCAGCCGATCATCGCCGCCGCGCCGCCCTTCACCGACTGCCTGTGCCAGGAGTGTGCCAAGCACTTCCAAGAGCTTCGCTCCTACCTGGAGGCCCTGGCCATCCCCTACACCCTCAACCCCCGCCTGGTGCGAGGGCTGGACTACTACACCCGCACCGTCTTCGAGATTCAGCCGCCCGAGCAGGCGGCGCAGAACACCATCGGCGCTGGCGGCCGCTACGACGGCCTCATCGAGGAGCTGGGCAGCAGGCCCACGCCGGCCATTGGCTTCGCCACAGGCGTCGAGCGCGTCATCGCTAACCTCAAGCGGGCAGGGGTGCCCATGCCGGCGCCTGCCAGGCCGGCGGTCTTCGTCGCCTACCAGACGGCCGCCGCTCGTTCGGCCGCCGTCAGGCTGGCCAGCGAGCTGCGGCGAGCGGGCATCGCCGCCGTCATGGCCGTAGGCGGGCGCAGCCTCAAGGCCCAGATGCGCCAGGCCGACGCCACCGGCGTGCTCTACGCCGCCATCCTGGGCGAGGAAGAACTGGCCACGGGCACTGTGATGCTGCGGCGCATGGAGGATGGACAGCAGGAGCGGGTGGCGCTGCAGGACGCTTGCCAGCGGCTGAAAGCGAACGCCTAAGAGGGAGCAAGATGGACTGGGTAGCGATCG
Organism: Dehalococcoidia bacterium; assembly: GCA_022866185.1. GTDB lineage: Bacteria > Chloroflexota > Dehalococcoidia > SM23-28-2 > SM23-28-2 > SM23-28-2. The sequence continues at coordinate 1,726 of JALHUG010000010.1, read as the reverse complement.
CCACATTCGTCGGTGTTGGCCTCACTGCGGTTGGCGTCGTGCTTGGTGTCCTTGCGCTGCGGCGCAGGGCGGAGCGTCCGCTCGAGGGCAAGAATGGCCAGCACACGGAACTGCGGGTGCGGTTCCAGTTCGAACTACGCATCCTGAAAATGGCACATCGCCCCGACGCTGCCACGGGGAGGCCGCACGAACCTGTGCTTCCCGCCACGGTTCCCACCGCGCCGGTCACCGCATTGCTCCCCGCCCTCGCTCCGCCTGCACCCGACCCCAACTTCCTGGGACGCAAGCGCGAGCTGGACGACGCCGTAGCGGTGCTCGTCGGGGATCAACCGCTCGGCATCTGGGGCGGGCCAGGCATTGGCAAGTCTACCCTGGCCAGGGAGCTTGCGCACGATAGCAGGATCCGCACGCACTTCCCTGACGGCATCTTCTGGGTTGACACAGAGGGCCTGGGTCTTGACCAGATCTGCGAGACCATCGGCAGTGCTCTCGGCAGCACTGACGTCGGCGCCCAGCCGACGACCGAGGACAAGCTGGCCACGCTCAGGACGGTTCTGGCCGGAGCACACCTCCTGATCATCCTCGACAACGCCGACGACCCGGCCGCCGCTCGGCGCTTCACCCAAGATGCCCACCCATTCACACTCATCACCAGCCGGGAGCGGGTGGCGGACATCGAATCGCAACGCATAGACCCGCTGCAGCCTGACGAAGCCGTGGATCTGATGGCTGCCAAGGCGGCCAAGGCTGGCAGAACCCTCGCTCCTGCCGAGGCGAAGCTGCTCTCAGAGATAGCGGGCATGCTCGATAATCATCCCCTGGCTCTGGCGCTGGCTGGCAGCCAGCTCGCCAACATGACCGCCCAGGAGCTGATCGCCAGCCTTACCGATTCCCACCTCGACCCCCCCACGGACCGCAACGACCCGGACGACCCAGACGACCTGGACGACCCAGACGACCTCGACGCCCTCATCGACCCCAACGACCCCAACCGCAGCGTCCGCCGGTCCTTCCAGACATCCTACGATAGGCTGTCCCCTGAGGACGCGCGCCTCTTCGCTGTCCTCGGCGTCTTCGGGGGGAAAGACTTCAGCCTGGAGGCAGTGCGGGCGGTCGATGAGACCGCCACCGCCCAGAGGCTGGGCTTCCTCGTCCAGCGGTCGTTGGTTCGCCACAGCGACGGCCGCTACAGCCTCCACCCGCTGCTGCGCGACTATGCCCGCGAGAAGCTGGCCGATTACCAGACCCCCTACCACCGGGCCGCCGCCTACTATCTGGAGTTCGCTGCTGCCCACAGGCAGGTCGAGGCTGAGCACCTGGCCGCTCTCGATCTGGAGATAGCCAACATCCTGGCGGCCATGGAATGGTGCCAGGAGCACCAAGAGTGGAGGACGGTCACAGAATTCGCTGGCCTCCTGGACGATTACCTTGACATTCGAGGGCTATGGACGGAGTGGCTGCAGCGAATGCTCCTGGGCGCCGAAGCAGCCGGCAAAGCCGGGGATCGGCGAGGACGTGCCGCCAGCCTTCACAGCGCTGGCGTTGCCCACCAGAAGCAAGGCGACTACCCGGAGGCCAAACGCCTCTATCAGGAGAGCCTGACCATAGAGGAGGAGCTGGGCGACAAGAGCGGCATCGCTGCAAGCAAGCACCAGTTGGGCATGATCGCCGAGCTCACCGGCGACTACCCGGAGGCCAAACGCCTCTACCAGGAAAGCCTGGCCAT
>JALHUG010000077.1 GCA_022866185.1 Dehalococcoidia bacterium | reverse complement strand
TTCATTGATGACGTTCGTCAAAACGTTCGTTCCATAGGCGGGGAGACCTTCGCCGGTCACGGGATGCTTCCGCAGGCCCTCCACCCACAGTTTGTTGGCTTCCTGAAATTTCTTGGGATCCTGCGGAGCCCGCATCCCCGCCCCGCTGTCGTCGACGACGATCGCTTTCACCCTTTTGGCCCCCATCACGGCGCCGACCCCGCCTCTTCCAGCATGCCGGGTGGGTCTTTGCTCCATGTCCGTAAAGGCGATCGAGGCCGCAGCCAACTTCATCTCTCCCGCCTGGCCGATGGAGATGCACCCCATTTTTTCGCCGTATTCCTTTTTCATCTTTTCGACGACGTCATAGTTTCCTAACATCTTCAGACTGTTGTCCGCCGAGATCTTGACCCCGTCCTTGTTGATGAAGATCTTGTAAAGGTTGTCCCCTTTGGGTTTTCCCTCCAGGACGACGGCCCCATATCCCAGGCGGGCAAGCATCTGGGACGGCTGGCCGCCGGCATTGGCCTCTTTGATGCCGCCCGTAAGGGGACTCTTGCAGCCGACGGAAATCCTGCCGGACATCGAAGCAATGGTCCCGCTCAAAAGGCCGGGGGCAATAACCAGTTTGTTCTCCTCTCCCAACGGATGGCACATCGGCGGCACTTCTTTGGCCACCAGGGTGGAGGTGAGGCCCCTTCCCCCCATCCCTTCGTAATCCCCCATCGGGGTTTCCGTCGCCTTGGGCCCGCCTTCCGCTCCCATGTTGATCCTAAGAATCTTCATACCCGTTCCTCCTTTCAATTAAGTAGAAAATCGCATAGCGCATAGGGCATAGCGCATAGCGTAATTACAGAATAAAATTCCCCAATTCTTAATGCCCGATCAGCCGCCCGCCACCGGGGGAAAAGCTCCCACCCGGTCTCCGTCTTTTAGCACTTCGTCCCCTCGGGCATGAATCCCGTTCAAAAAAATGATCTTGGGAGCGTCAAAGGGAATCTGAAATTTTTCTAAAAGTTTTCTGACGGTCGCCCCCTCCTCCACCTCCACCGAACAGGTGTTGTCCGGAGAGTCTCCCGGAAGGTACTTCTTGAAAGAAGCGTATAGACGAAGCTCGACGCGCAATTCTTGTGGCTCCTGTTTTGATGGATTATTTCTAACAGTTTGGGCGGGGGATGTCAAGCGCCATTCAAGTCATTTTTTGTAAGTATTTTGGATATTTTTGTCCCTCCTATGAGTTGGTCTATTCGATCTCTTTGCCGTTGGCAAACAGCATGTTTCTTTGAACACTTATATTTCCAATGACGTATCATTTTCGAGTTCTGATAAAATGGGGTGACCGCCTGGGTTGGGGCCCGGGGGTCAGAACGGAACGCGCCGGAAGCATCGGTCGGCTTTCCTCTTGGCCACGAGGACAAAAGCTTGTCTCCGACCGAGGAGGCGGGGGGTATCTTCCCCGCCCCATCCACGGAGAAATCAGCGCCTTATGATTCCAATCCCGCCTTTGGCGGGACCCCGGGCCCTGG
>JALHUG010000076.1 GCA_022866185.1 Dehalococcoidia bacterium | reverse complement strand
CCCTGCCACAATGACGAGCATGATCATCATGATCCGCCTCAGCTCGCCGAGGACGTAGCTGTAGTCCTTAACAATGTGGCGAGCCGCTGCCTTGGTGGGGGTGGTGGCGACAGAAAACCCGCCTGCGGGGGCCGCGGCACGGCGAGGGGCCGCAGGGATCTTTGCAGGCGTGCCAACAGGCGCAGGAGCCGCTTCGCCTGGCACCGACTGCTTGCGCTCCTTGGGGCGTTGTCTCGGGGCGAATCGCCTACCGCCTGGGCGAGGTCGTTTCGGCAAGTTTCCTCTCCTGTAACCGGTCTCGCTGTCTCTGCCAGCAGCATTATACGACAGGCGAACGTTGAGGCCAACGCCTGACTGGGCGCAGATCGTTCGATTGACAAGAAAAGCCTCCCCAACTAGAATAGAGCTTGAGTAGAGCTGCGGCTATCCATAGCGTGGGCGGCCCCGTGGTGCAGCGGCCTAGCATACCAGCTTGTCACGCTGGAGATCGGGGGTTCGAATCCCCTCGGGGTCGCCAAATATGCCTCGAGCATCACATTCCCCTAACAGCGCAAAGAAGGGCCTCCGTTCGGGTCGTGGTCAGACAGCCACGACCCTCTCATTTCGCACCCATATCGCGTCGAAAGGCTGGCGCGCCAGCCGGTTCCGCTGCGCCTGACCTGCCTCGGCCCAAGCCATACCCACGTGGAGAATGCTCGTGGCTACGGTGACGGCGGACGGCGGGGGCAAGTGGGAGTACTTCGGCGACGTAGTCCCGTTCAGAGATTAGCCGGCGACCCGCCGGTCTCCTCAGTCCGACCGCGTTCAGCCCCTCGCTATGAGCGCAGCCCCCAAGGCGCCCACGATCTGTGGCCGGTCCGGCACTGTCAATTCCATACTCAGTTTGCCGCCGAGCAACTGCCGCAGGCACGGGTTGAGAGCGCCGCCGCCGGCAAATACCACCCGCTCCCTGGGGCCAACCCTCCGGACCAGAGCGACTATGCGCCCCGCGATCGCCTCATGCAGACCAAGCGCTATAGCCTGGGACACACTATGACCTGATGATGTCGCATTTCCGCGGAGTTATCCCGCTGTTCGCCCACGCCCTAAGCTTGTGTCCAGGACTTTAATGGACAAACGTTGACATAGTGGGGCATGGAGTGGTAGGTTGGTGTTATGGACGAGTGGCTGACCACTAGGGAAGCATGCAAGTTCCTGAAGATACACCGCCGGACGCTGTACCGGATGATGAAAGATGGCCGACTGCGCTACTCCTACATCGCTGGCAGTGGCCATCGGCGCATCCGCAAGGCCGATGTGGACGCCCTACTGATACCAGCGCCGCCAAGTGTTGATCCAGACACGCCTGCAAATTCCTAGCCATGCCTCATACAGTGCGCGACCAGATCGTCGACTTGCGGCGGGAGCTGGTGGGCGACGAAGAAGGGCTGAAGGAGCTATCGATTATGCGTCGCCGGGGCTGGTAGCGGGTTCTCTGTTTGGTGCATGATATCTCGTTAGGAATTGGTGATAAGAGTGAAGATACTGCTCGTCAAACCAGACATATCCGATTTCTCGGTCGGCTTCACATCGCTGGCTAGGACGCCTCCCCTGGAGCTTCTGACGGTTGCTGCCTCGGTGCCTGACCATGAGTGCCGGATTCTTGATATGCGTCTGGAGAAGGACAGCGCCTTTGAGGAAGAGCTGTCGAAGTTCAACCCCGGCCTGATTGGCTTGACAGCCTATACGGCCGAATCAGAAGCAGCCAAGATGCTGGCTCGTCGAGCGAAGAAGGCGCTGCCCAACGTACCGATAGTCTGGGGCGGATATCACGCCACCATGGCCCTGGACGATGTGCTGGAGGAGGCATCCGTCGACTTCGCCGTTCGCGGGGAGGGGGACATCACCTTCCCAGAGCTGGTGAGGGCAATCGCTGGTGGTGGG
>JALHUG010000075.1 GCA_022866185.1 Dehalococcoidia bacterium | reverse complement strand
GGGCGAGGCAGAAGGAGAGCGGGTGACCATCGCCGGCAAGTTCTGCGAGTCGGGCGATGTCCTGGTTCGCGATGCCGACCTCCCCCGCCTAGAAGCAGGCGACCTGCTGGCGCTGGCCGCCGCTGGCGCCTACTGCCTGCCCATGGCCAGCAACTACAACGCCTTTCTGCGGCCGGCCATCGTCATGGTGAAGGACGGCGCCGCTCGCCTGATTCGTCGCCGCGAGACCTACGAAGACCTGATGCGCTGCGACGTGTATCCCCCCGAGGAGTAGGCGATCCCGTGTGGCAGACGGTCGGGCAGGACAGGGCGGTGGCTGCCCTCCAGCGCGGCCTGGCCCAGGGCAGGCAGGCTCACGCCTACCTCTTCGTGGGGCCGCCTCAGGTGGGCAAGGCCACCCTGGCCCTCGAGCTGGCCAAGGCCCTCAACTGTGAGGGGCCAGAGCCGCCCTGCCAGGAGTGCACCCCCTGCCGCCGCATCGCCGCCGGCATCCACGCCGACGTGCAGAGGGTGGGCGTGGACGTAAGCGATGGCGGCGCCCACAAGGACATCAGCATCGACCAGATACGGGAGGTGGGACGAGCGGTGAGCCTGCGTCCCTTCGAGGGGCGCTGCCGCGTGATCATCATTGACCCGGCCGATGCCATGAACGAAGCGGCCCAGAACGCCTTCCTCAAGACCCTGGAGGAGCCGCCCCCAGATGTTGTCTTCGTCCTCATCACCTCGCGTCCGCAGGCCCTGCGGCCCACCATCCGCTCGCGCTGCCAGCGGCTGGACCTTCCGCCTCTGCCGGTGCCCCATGCCGAGGAGGCCTTGCGCCAGCGGTGGGATGTGCCTCCTCGACAGGCTCAGCTACTCGCTCGCCTGTCGCGCGGCCGCCTGGGCTGGGCCATCGCTGCCCATCAGGATGAGGAGATGATGCGGGTTCGCCACGAAGCCCTCATGGACATCCGCGCCCTGCCCGGCCGCACCATCCAGGAGCGATTCGCCTATGCCTCCGAGGTGGCCGGCCGCTTCTCCCGCGATCGGGCCACCGTCCTGGCTGTTCTCGACCTCTGGCGGGAGTGGTGGCGCGACATCCTGTTGCTGTCCAGCGACTGCCAGGACGCCATCACCAACCTCGACCTGGGGGATATCCTGCGTGCAGAGGCCTCGCGCTACCATGCCACCCAGGTGGTCGCCTTCCTGCGGTCGCTGGCTGCCAGCAAGCGCCACCTGGAGGAAAACGTCAACCCGCGTCTGGCCCTGGAGGTTCTGATGCTGGACTTGCCGGCTCCCCGCTAGGCCACGACTGGTTTGTGACTGGTGCGCTCTGGACTCCCGGGTTCACGCACAACCTCAGCCTGAAGGCTGAGGCATGGGGAGGCGAGCCTGATGCCCCCGCCTTCAGGCGGGGGTCGGGAATCAGGCCCCCAACGGCGAACCCGTCCCGCTAGGCCACAGCCTTTGACCACTACTGAGCTAGATGCTACAATTAATGACGCCGGGGGCAGGTATTCTCCATGAGGAAGCGAGCGCTAGTACTTGCGGTTGCAGTCGTGATGCCGCTGATGTCGGCGATAGCGGGGCTGGCGTATTTGCTGTGGTGGGAGAACACCCACTGCCTCTTCTGCGGCAGGAAGCTGGCACCGGGCGGCAAGTGTCCCAACCCCGATTGCAGCTTGGGTCGTTTGACGGACTAGATGTCGTGACTTTCTGCCAAATCGCCGCTGTAAGGATCGGGCGTTAGGCAGCGGATGAGTTTACTTTCCGGCTTGCGAGAGTCCTGCGGCGTCTTCGGCGTCTATGCGCCTGGGGAAGACGTAGCCAGGGTTACCTTCTACGGCCTGTACGCCCTTCAGCATCGAGGGCAGGAAAGCGCGGGCATAGCCACCGCCAACGGCGGCAAAATCCACCTCCGCACCGGCATGGGCCTTATCTCTCAGGTGTTCGATGAGGCCGACCTGTCCTACCTGCCCGGCCATATCGCCATAGGCCACACTCGCTATTCCACCACCGGCTCGAGCCGGTCTGAGAACGCCCAGCCCCTGTGCATAGATGG
>JALHUG010000009.1 GCA_022866185.1 Dehalococcoidia bacterium | reverse complement strand
GGATGTAGCCGTCGCGCGAGGTCTTGCCTCTCGGATTCTGGATGCCCGCCTGACTGTCCTGAAGGGGACGTCACCAGCGCCGTGGTTGGAGGACATGGAGGCGGTGCTGGCGGCCATCGACGAGTTCCTGGGGGATAGCCAGCCGGCCCCAGCCGGAGCCGAGCCGGCCGCGGCAGGCGGTCTCTGCACCATCCTGTTCACGGACGTGGAGGGCTCTACGGCGCTGACCGAGCGGCTGGGGGACGCCAAGGCGCGGGCGGTGCTGCGAAACCACGAGCGCATCGTGCGGGAGGCGCTGCGGGCTCACGGCGGCGCGGAGGTGAAGGCGATGGGCGACGGGTTCATGGCCTCGTTCTCCTCGGCGACGGGGGCGCTGGAGTCCGCCATCGCCATGCAGCAGGCGTTCGCCGCCCAAAACGAGTCGGCGGATGAGCCGATACGGGTGCGCATCGGGCTGACTGCGGGGGAGCCAATAGCGGAGGAGAAGGACCTGTTCGGGACGGCGGTGAACATGGCGGCTCGCATTGCGGCGATGGCGCAGGGTGGGCAGATCGTGGCGTCGGACGTGGTGCGGCAGCTGGTGGCGGGCAAGGGGTTCCTGTTCGCCGACCAAGGGGAGACGGCGCTGCGGGGGTTCGAGGACCCCGCGCGGCTGTACGAGGTGCACTGGCGGGAGGCCAGCGCTTCCCACTGAGCGGCTAGACGCCCTTGTCGCGCAGGAAGGCGATCTCGCGGATGCCGGCTTCGCAGATATCCGCGCAGGCCCCGCAATGGCAACCCCGCCGCATGAGCTACTGCATAACCTGTATACTGGCGCGCGTGTCCACGGAAGCGGTATCCTAGGAGCTAGCAGCGGTCCTGCTCTCACAACCCATCGATCGTAGGAAACAGACCGGAAAGCAGCTAAAATAGGAGCTGTAGCAGAGCCTAACATGAGAGACGGGGAAGGTCCGAGAAGGGTAGTCATTGAGGGCGTCCGCCCCGAGATCGACGGCGGGCGCTTCCCTATTAAGCGGGCCGTCGGCGAGAAGGTCATCGTTGAGGCGGACGTCCTTGCGGATGGCTATGATGCGCTCTGCTGCGTATTGCTGTATCGCAAGGAAGGTGCCTTGAAATGGCTCGAGGTGCCCATGGAGCCCCTGGCGCACGACCGCTGGCGCGGGGAGTTCGTCGTCACGGAGCTGGGGCGCTACTGCTACACCCTGCAGGCCTGGGCCGATCCGTTCCAGTCCTGGCAGCGGGACCTGAAAAAGAGGGTCGAGGCTGAACAGGAGGTTTCCGTCGATCTCTTGGTGGGAGCGGAGCTAGTGCGGGAGGCAAGCAGCCGGACTTCCGGCGAGGCCAGGAGACGGCTGCAATCAGCGGCGACCGGTCTAAGCCGCAAAGGGGACATGGCCAGCAAGCTCCGCCTGGCCCTCGACGAGGGGCTGGGTGGCTTGATGGGCCGGTGCCCTGACAGGCGCTCCGCAGCAACCTACCATCGGGAGCTGACGGTGGTGGTCGACCGTGAACGGTCCCGCTTCAGCACGTGGTACGAGATGTTCCCTCGCTCCTGCGGCTCCGAGCCAGGCCGCCATGGCACGTTCAAAGATTGCGAGGAGCGTCTTCCATACATCGCGGCCATGGGTTTCGACGTGCTCTATCTGCCGCCCATCCATCCCGTGGGCCACACGCACCGAAAGGGGAAGAACAACTCCCCGGCGGGCCCGCACGACCCCGGAAGCCCTTGGGCCATCGGGTCGAAGGAGGGGGGGCATAAGGCCGTAAACCCCCTGCTGGGAACCCTCGCGGACTTCCGTCGGCTCATCGAAAAAGCGAGGGAACACTCCATCGAGATCGCCCTGGATATCGCCCTCAACTGCTCGCCGGACCACCCCTACGTTAAGGAGCACCCCACCTGGTTTCGCTGGCGTCCGGATGGCACGGTGCAGTACGCCGAAAACCCGCCCAAGAAGTACGAGGACACCTACCCCTTCAACTTCGAAACGGAGGACTGGCAGGAGCTGTGGGAGGAGCTGAAGAGCATCGTCCTGTTCTGGATCGAGCAGGGGGTTCGCATCTTCAGGGTGGACAACCCCCACACCAAGCCTTTTGGCTTCTGGAAGTGGCTGATCGATGAGGTGAAGCGGGACCATCCTGACGTAATCCTCCTGTCGGAGGCGTTCACCCGCCCCAAGATCATGCACCATCTGGCCAGGCTTGGTTTCAGCCAGTCATACACCTACTGTGCCTGGCGCAACACCAAGTGGGAGCTCACCCAGTACTTCACGAAGCTCACCCAGACGGATGTCCGCGAGTACTTTCGGCCCAACCTGTGGCCCAACACGCCGGATATCCTGACAGAATGCCTCCAGTCTGGTGGACGCCCCGCCTTCATGACGCGCCTCGTGCTCGCGGCCACCCTGGGAGCCAGCTACGGCATCTACGGACCAGCCTTCGAGCTCTGTGAGAACCGCTCGAGGGAGCCCGGGAGCGAGGAGTATCTGGATTCAGAGAAGTACGAGATCAAGCAGTGGGATATCGACAGGCCGGACAGCCTGAGAGACCTTATCGCTCGGGTGAACCGGATCCGTAGGGAGAATCCGGCCCTCCAGAGCGACAGGTGCCTGTCTTTCCATCACGTGGACAATGAGCAGCTCATCTGCTATAGCAAGCGGACAGAGGACTGCGAGAACATCATCGTGGTCGTGGCCAACCTGGATCCCCATCATACGCAGTCCGGCTGGGTTGCGCTCGACCTCGAGGCACTGGGGCTCGATCC
>JALHUG010000074.1 GCA_022866185.1 Dehalococcoidia bacterium | reverse complement strand
TCCTTGATGGCTGCCACCTTCTGCGGGGTGCGGTTGTAGAGTGTGACGGGGAAGTCAAGAATCGCCAGGTGGGCAGCCATCGCCTTGCCGCCATTTCCCGCGCCGACCACGGTGTACTTCGCATGCTGGCTCATCTCACACTCCTCCGTGTAGCCACAAGCCGCGGTCTTGGGTCACAGTCCAAGCGAGGCCAGTCGCTCCGCCTCGCTCCAGGCCCGGCCGGTGGATGGATCGACCGGCACGCATGCGCCGCGGGAGTCGATCCTCGTCTGCATCTGGCCAAGGGCGAACCGATTGTTGCGCAGGTGGGGAGCATCCAGAATACCGCTCTCAACGGCGCGTGCCAGGGTGCCCGGGTCAGTCAGAGGGTCAGTCACGCTCGATTGGGCCGGGCCGCCGATAGCCTGCAACGTCACCAGAGCCTCCGCCACGAGCTCGTCACTCCTCGTCCGCACGACAGGATCGGCGGTCAGATCCGGCGCGCCGTGCAAGGCGTTCTCGATCGCTCGTCTCGCCAGCCCACAAGCCTCGATGACATCTTCGGCTGTGACCGCGTGATCGGCTTCGCTGTGACCGACCACATGCACGATCTGAGGTCGCAGGGCCATCTGGAGGAAGATGCTGGTCGCCAGATGCGCCCGAGCCGCAGTCGGGTCGAGCGGGTAGCTCAGGAGACCGGTCCGTGTCTGTCGCCAGATGTGGAAGCCTTCACCGGACAGCGGTTCGATGAGTCTCAAGGAAGCCAGCATCTTGGCCAAGTCCATCGTGCCGAAGAGACCTGGAGGGCTGTTGAACATGAATTGGGCGATGTAGTCATGCACTCCGAACGCGCTCGCGTTGTACGCCGACAAGTAGGCGGCCACGACGAACGTCGTGTCGGAAGCCTCCCTCATCGCCCAGTGATGGGGCTCGTTCAGTTCGACGGGGATCCCCCGCTCCCCGTACCAGGCCATCACTTTCTGATGCTGTTCAATGGACCCTGCCAGGTCCCATGGCCCACGCCCGTCCATCTGGTTGAACCAGAAGAGGGGGATGGCGCACCAGGCGTTGCGAATCGTCTCCACGTACATCTCTGCCAGGCGGAGGAAGTCGTCGGTGCCCGAGTAAGTACGAAGCAAGGGCAAGTTCCCCCGCCGGCTGGCCTGGTAGAGGGCGCGGTAGTCGTCTGGGGAACGCACAGGCACGCCGCCGGCGCCCCAGGCTCGTGGGTTCTGCCGGTCGGGGTGGAAGAAGTTCTCCTGTGCGTCCTGGTCAATGCCCAGGGAGATCACATCCAGCACGCCGGCATCGGCGATGCGCTCGATGCCCACCAGCGTGGCTTCCATGGTTGGCAGCCCGAAATGGTGGCGTAGGATTGGATAGGGGGCCTTCCAGGCGATGCGCTTGGTCGCACTCTGGGGAAACGACACCTGGCGGTCGCCTTCGCTGTCGAAGCCCCTAAGATAGGCGAGCACCGCTTCCGCCGGCTGGCTGCCATCGAAGACGCGCTCGAAGAAGCCAAGGGCCGCGGCTCGCTCCGCCACGGGAGGCGTTCCGCCGAATGCGAAGCGCACACCGGAAGCATGGAGATCGGAGGCCTGCTCGGCGAACTCAGCCAGCAGCCGCTCCCCGGTCTCGGGGGTCAGGCGGTAGGAGACGCCGACGAGATCGGCCTGCTCCCGTCGCGCCGCGGCCAGGAAGTCATCGATCGAGACGACCGGCCCAAGGAAGACCGTCCTCCACCCAGCAGTCTCGGCCAGGCGCAGGAAGTTGATCACTCCGGCGACGTGAGCGCACTCGCCGAGAGCGCCGGCCACGACGGTCTGGCCCCGAGGATGCGGTTCGCTCGGCGCACCTGCTTTGGTATCCATGGCGAGGCCATTATAAGGGATGCATCGACCGGATACCGCTGGTTCTCGCCGGCGAGGGACCGGAGGCATGGTACAGACGGAAGCGCTAGCAGGGTGATGAACAAGCCCCTTGCCCGGAGAAGAGACCTGTTCCTCTCAGGAGCCAAGGCCTTTTCATCACGCTCCTAGTCCGTTGAGGATGTCTTGGCCAGCAACTCTCTGAGGCGGGGGTGATCGGCGTAGACGCCGTGGTACTGAGGGGGAAGCATGGCGGCGATGCGGCACATGATCTCGTCGGT
>JALHUG010000073.1 GCA_022866185.1 Dehalococcoidia bacterium | reverse complement strand
GGTATCCTCCTGGCAAGGAGGTGCCTATGGAGAAAGGATGGCTGCGGGTCATGGTTCGCTATCCGCTGGTGGTGCTGGTAGAGGAGCGCTGGCTGCTCTCACCGCAGGCGGGTGGTACGCCGGGAGGCGGTGGGTCAAGTAGAGCTGTCGGCGAATGAACCTAGTCGCCTCCCGCCTCAGTCGCCGTCCACCGCTCACTCCGCTCGTAGTAGGAGAGCGTGAGGAGCAGGTCGCCCTCGAGGCGCACTAGGTAGCAGCGGCGGTGCGGCTCCTGCCACTCGCGCTCCACTGCCAGCACCTCGTGCTCGCCGCCGCGCCAGGTCAGGCGCTGCAAGCCCTGGCGGTAGGGCCGGGGCCTCTCTCCTGGGGCGCTACCCTTGCCAGAACGACCACCCCCATAGTGAGCGCCGCTCTGGGAGGACACGCTAACCCGTAGCACGCCTGTGCGGGCAGACGCGGCCCACGCTATTGCCCAGGCGCATGGAGAGCCAGGGTACGTATCCCCCAGCGATTTCTCCAAAATTGGCCCATCTAACACTTGACAAATTCCCCCTGATATGTAGACTATGATCGCCTGGAGTAACGACATAACCTGGGGCTGACAGGCCGGAGGCGTATCGGGCTGCGGTCGCGATAGCTCGTGCGGTCGTGCCGTGCGCGCAGATGGCGTGCAGCTAGTAGAAAGGGGTGCGACAATGAAGTACGGGCGAATTCTCCTGCTGGTGCTTGCGGTGGCTGTGCTGGCGGCCGTAGGTTCAGAGCTTGGCCGCGGGGCTGATGTGGCCCGCTCGGCCCCGGCGGCGGCGACGGACATTAGCCTGGACAGTGTGACCATTCTTGGGGCCGACACCGACGGTAACTCGAGTACCATCGAGATACCCCTGATTGGGAACACGTTGGATTTCAGCACTAGTTTCCAGCAGGCAAGGATAGTGAAGGAGATCACGATCACAGTACCGGTCGCTACTACGGTGCGCCTGTCGGCGGAGTTCGCCCCGCCGGAGGGCACCGTCTGGCACTGTATGGCCCCCTTCGTCGACGGGGGGGACGCGAACTTGGACCAGGGATGCACCGTGGGCAGCCCGTCTTATTCCCTGGTCGTCGGCCAGCCCCCATTCAGGGGTTTGCCGGAGTGTCAGTGGACTTGGACAAATCTGCCCGCCTTCCCGGCTGCCGGTGGGGCTCACAAGGTGTTAATGCCCTGGATAGACGAGACGAAGTGCGAGAGGTTCGTGGACTACAGCACGCTCGTTGCGACCAAGTCGACCTACCGTCATGACGGGGGCGGAGCTGCGCCGGGGTGCAGAATAACTGAAGTGTCGGCTCCTGCCTGGGTCCCGCCAGCACCGGCGCCCAATCCCTATGACCTGGGTGACTGCATCCTCGACTGGCATCAGCACTTCGAGGTAGTCACAAGCGGGACCATAAAGTTGAGGGTCGTGGACGAGCTGGAGCTGAAGCCGTCGCTCGTGGGCACGTACAACATATCCGAGGACTTCAACGTTATGCCGGTGGGGGACACCGACCCCAACCTGGCCAACAACAAGCTCACGACGTCCTTCACGCTCAGCATGAATGGCTTCGTTGGCGGCCTGGCGGAGCTGCCCGGTGTCTCTGGCTCCTCCGGCTTCAACTACGTCGGTCTGGCTGGACTGGCGGCTGTGGCGCTGGTTGTTCTCGGCGCGAGCGGGTGGTACGCCAGGAGGCGGTGGGTCCGGTAGGGCCGACTCTGGTCACCTACGTTTCGCGTACCTCGGTGGCGGTCCACCGATCGCTGCGCTCGTAGTAGGAGAGCGTGAGCAGGAGGTCGCCCTCGAGGCGCACCAGGTAGCAGCGGCGGTGGGGCTCCTGCCACTCGCGCTCCACCGCCAGCACCTCGTGCTCGCCGCCGCGCCAGGTCAGGCGCTGCGGTCGCTGGGGGTAGCGGCTGCCGGCGTAGCAGGCGACCTCCACCAGCTCCTCAAGCATCGGCGGCCGGCGCGGGCCTCTGGCTGAGCTCCATCGCCAGGCGGAAGGCCGCGCCCACCGCCGGCATGCACACCCGCAGGGGCACGTCGGAG
>JALHUG010000072.1 GCA_022866185.1 Dehalococcoidia bacterium | reverse complement strand
CCAGAACTACACCGACATCGACGACCGCATCATCGCCCGCGCCAACCAGTTGGGCATCCCCACCCAGGAGCTGACCGAGCGGTTGATCGCCGAGTATGCCAGCGAGATGGAGGCCCTCAACGTCCTGCCAGCCCACGTCTACCCCCGCGCTACCGAGGAGATCCCCAACATGATCGAGATGATCTCCACCCTGATGGACAAGGGCTACGCCTACGTGGCCGACGGCGACGTCTACTTCCGAGTCAGCGCCAAGAAGGACTACGGCAAGCTTTCCGGCCGCAGCCTGGAGGCCACGGAGGCCGCCGCGTCATGTGGCGTGGGGCGAGAGGTGGAGCCCGGCGAGGGTAAGGAGCACCCGGGCGATTTCGCCCTCTGGAAGGCAGCGAAGCCGGGAGAGCCCTCCTGGCCCAGCCCCTGGGGGCCTGGCCGTCCTGGCTGGCACATCGAGTGCTCCGCCATGTCGGTCAAATACCTGGGCGAGACCCTGGACATCCACGGCGGCGGCATCGACCTCGTCTTCCCCCATCACGAGAACGAGATCGCCCAGAGCGAGGCCTACACCGGCCACGAGCCCTTCGTTCGCTTCTGGCTGCACAACGGCTGGCTGTACCTGGGCGAGGAGAAGATGAGCAAGTCCCTGGGAAACATCATCACCATCGCCGAGGGCCTGGAGAAATACGGTGCCGATGGCTGCCGCCTATTCGTCCTCGGTTCCCACTATCGCAGCCCCCTCACCTACAGCGAGGAGGGGCTGGAGGCCGGCAAGCGGGCCGCTGAGCGCCTTCGCCTGGCCGCTCGCCTGCCTGGCGCCGGAGAGGGGCCTGCCCTCGACCCGGAAGCCTTTCGCAGCCGCTTCATCGAGGCCATGGAGGACGACCTGAACACAGCCCAGGCCTTGGCTGCCCTCTTCGACCTGGCGCGGGAGATAAACCGCGCCCGCGACCAGGAGCGACCGGTGGATGAGGGCCAGACAGTCCTGCGCGAGCTGGCCGGGGTTCTTGGCCTGACCCTGGCCGAAGAGGAGGCAGGGCTGGCCAGCCGCCCCTTCATCGACCTGTTGGTGGAGCTGAGAGATGAACTGCGGGAAGCCAAGCTCTACCAGCTCTCCGACAGGGTGCGCGGCCGCCTGGCCGAGCTGGGCGTCGCGCTGGAGGACACCGCGGAAGGCACGCGCTGGCGCCGCAGGGTATAAAGAGAGCAAGCCTCCGCTTGTCGTGACCGGTTCATGGTTGGTGGGCTCTGGGCCCCCGCGTTCACAGGCAACCCCCAGCCTGAAGGCGTTCAGCTATTTAAATTCACCTCTGCGGGATAAATCCCGCAGCTTCCCCAAAGCTGAGGGTTTCTCCGCCAGAGGCGGATCCGCCTTCGGCGGAAACCCTCAGGGGTGTTCTCATTCTATTGATCGCCTTTAGGCGGGGGTCGGGAAGTTCGCCCACCAACGGCGAAACGACGTATGGCGCGCCTCCCCTGTTGACATTTCCGGCGAACGGAATTACCATAACAGCACCGTTTGGCATGGCATGAGCGCTCAGGGGGTGTAGCGATGCGTAAGTACGTAAGGCTTGGGTTGCTGTTGGCAGTGGTGCTGGCGCTGACAGTGTTGCTGCCTGGCCCGGAGCGGGCATCGGGCCAAGCACCGGGCTATCCTGACTCCATGGCCTCGCTGGGCGATTCTATTACCCGCGCCATGGATGCCAACATGTACGGAGATCAGCCGGAGTACTCCTGGTCGACCGGCGACAACATCGCCGTGCAAAGCCAGTACTACCGCATTCTCCAAGAGAACAGCCTGATTAGCGGCAACAACCATAACGACGCCGTCAGCGGGGCCAAGATGGTCGATCTCGATGGTCAGGCCCACACCGCGGTGAGCCAGAATGTCGAATACGTGACCATCCTTATGGGCGCAAACGACGTCTGTACGGACACCGAGGGGCATATGACCTCGGTGGCAACGTTCCGCACTCAGTTCCACGACGCGATTGACACGCTCACCTCAGGGCTGCCGAACGCCCGGATTTTCGTGGCCAGCATCCCCGACATCTACCATCTGTGGGTCATCCTGCATGACAACTCGTACGTGGCGGGGTTCTGGGACGCCTTGGGCATCTGCCCGCCGATGCTGGCGAGTACGGCGGATGATGCCCAGCGGGAACGGGTACGGCAGCGCAATATCGAATTCAATACGGTGCTTGCGGAGGTCTGCAACTCGCATCCCCGCTGCCGCTTCGACAACAATGCCGTGTTTCATTCGCAGTTTGGAGTGAACGATGTCTCCACACTCGATTACTTCCATCCCTCGGTAGCCGGGCAGGCGAACCTGGCCAGACTGACCTGGGTCTTTGCGTACTACCTCTTTGCTCCCGTCGGCGGCCTGGCGGCGCTGCCGGATGCCTCTGGTTCGGCGGGGCGCAACTACGTCGCGCTGGACGCGCTGGCGGCGGCGGCGCTGGTGGCCCTCGGCGCGGGCGGGTGGTACGCCAGGAGGCGCTCCAGCCGGGGCTGATCCGCCTTTGGCGGAGGCTAGGGTAGGCCTAGGCCCTGCGGCTGGCAGGCGCGTTCACACGCAACCCCAGCCTGAAGGCTGGGGCATGGGGGCGAATCTGATGCCCCCACCTTATGGCGTTCAACTATTTGAATTCACCTCTGCGGGATAAATCCCGCATCTTCCTCAAAGCAGAGGGTTTCAACCCTCAGGGGTGTTCTTATTTTCTTGAATGCCATTAGGCGGGGGTCGAGAATCAGGCCACCTGCATCCCGCTCATGGTTCGACATGCTCACCGTGAGCGGGGCAAAGGCTCAGCATAGGCGGCCCACAGGCTCACATCTCCTGAAACCCTACACCCATTGCGCCCCCCTGGGGGTTGTGCTATCATCCCTGCTTGGCCCATCGGCTGGACATCTTGCCTGCCGCCAGGCAGGGGCGCGAAAGGGGGGACTGATGCACCTGATCATCGATGGCTACGAGGGCGATCCCCACAGGCTGGCTGACCAGGAAGTGGTGCGCGCGCTCTTAGATACGGTCCCACAGGAAATAGGGATGACAACGATCGCGCCATCCTACGTTTGCCGCTATGAGGGCTCCAAGCCCGAAGATTGGGGCATCTCCGGCTTCGTGCTCATCGCCGAAAGCCACCTCAGCGTCCATACGTTCCCTGAACGCGGCCTGCTTTGGGCCGACATCTTCTCCTGCAAATCATTTGACGCCGACCGACTAATGCAAGCAGTGCAAGAGGCCTTTTCCCTACGGGAGGCGCGGGCCACCCTGCTGGGACGGGGCTTGGAGTACAGCGAAGAGTTGGCCCCGACAGCCGGTCGCGCGGCATCTCCCTAGGGAGAACGGCGGGTGCACGAGCTGTTTGGTCCTTCCGTAACCCCATTCCCCGTGGGCGATAAGGTCGGTGCCGCCGAGCTGGCGCGTCGCATGGGCGACACCGCCTTTCAGGCCCGCAAGCTGGGTCAGGCGGTGCACATCTGGGACGCCATGCTCCAGGGCGAGGTCACCATCTTCCTGGGCCTGGCAGGGGCGATGGTGCCGGCCGGCATGCGCTCTGTGGTTGCCTATCTCATCGAGAACCGCCTCGTCGACTGTGTGGTGAGCACCGGCGCCAACCTCTACCACGACCTCTACGAATGCCTGGGCTATCGTCATTGGCAGAGCGGCCAGGAGATCGACGATGTCAGCCTGGCCAGGCAGCAGGTGTATCGTTTCTACGACGTGCTGGCCAGCGAGGAGGACTTCTCTCAGGGCGAGCGCTTCATCACCGACTTCTCTCTGACCCTGGACCCCTCGCGCCTCTACACCACTCGCGAGTACTTTCATCTTCTCGGGCGAGCGCTTGTGCCGGTGGCTAAAGAGGAAGGGATCCTGGCGGCAGCCGTCCGGCAGGGCGTTCCAATCTACTGCCCGGCCCTGGCAGACAGCGTTTTCGGCCTGGCCATAGCCGAGGGCCGCCTGCGCAGCGGCATTCGCCTGGCCTTCGACGTCATCGCCGACGTGGTGGAGATTGCCCACATCGCCACCGATGCTAAGTCCAGCGGCGTCGTCTACGTTGGCGGCGGCACCCCCAAGAACTTCATCCAGCAGGCGGCGGTGGCGGCCTATCTCTTCGGTCGCGAAGGGTCGGGCCATGATTACGGCATCCAGATCACCATGGACCAGCCCGACTGGGGCGGGCTATCAGGCTGCACCTTCGAGGAGGCCCAGTCCTGGCGCAAGATGGCGGCCGATGCCACCTTTGTGACGGTGCGGGCCGAGGCCACCATTGCCCTGCCGATCATCGTCAGCGCCCTGGCTGAGGGCAGCGCCCAGGCCATCCGCGACCGATGGCGGCCCGCCCTCTCCTTCGAGGGTGTGGCTGAAGCGTAGCGGCGGCCGATGGCCCAGGAACGCTTCTTCCCCCGCACGACCTTCGCCGCCATCCCCGAGGATTACGCGCGCTTCGAGCCCGCCCGCGTGGTTGTCCTGCCCATCCCCTACGGGAGCACCGGCAGCGGGCGTGCCGGCTGCCGCGAGGGGCCGCGGGCGATCATCGACGCCTCGGAGGAGATGGAGCTGTACGACATCGACCTGGAGTGCGAGCCCTATCGTGTGGGCATTCATACCCTGCCGGAGGTGGTGCCCCACACGGGCAGCGCGCAGGCCATGGTGGCGCGGGTCGAGGAGATAGTGGGGGAGCTGCTGGACGGCGGCAAGTTCGTGGTGACCCTCGGCGGCGAGCACACGCTGACCGTGGGGGCCGTGCGGGCGTACAGGCAGCGCATCCCCAACCTCTCCCTCCTCGCCCTGGACGCCCACGCCGACCTGCGGCAGGAGTATCTGGACACCCCGTATAATCACGCCTGCGTCCTCCGCCGTCTCTTGGACGACGGCTGCCCCCTGGTGCAGGTGGGGCTGCGCAGCGCCACCCGTGAGGAGCACGAGCTCATCCGCCAGCGGGAGCTGCCCTTCTTCTCGGTTTCGGCCTATCGCGCGCTGGCGGGCGGCCCAGGGGAGGTCGTTTCTCGCCTGAGCGAGGATGTCTACGTCAGCATCGACCTGGACGTCTTCGACCCGTCGCAGATGGCAGCGGTGGGCACCCCCGAGCCAGGGGGCCTCCTGTGGGACGAGGTGGTGGGTCTGCTGGCGGCTGTGGCCGGGGAAAAGCGAATCGTCGGCTTCGACGTGACGGAGCTGTCGCCCCGCCTGGGGCCTTTTGCCAACGCTCAGTTGGCGGCCAAGCTGGCCTATCGCCTCATCGGCCTGGCGCTAGCTGCCCCCGCAGGGCCCTGATCTGCCCCACCTGCTCGCGGGCGTGGTCGGCTAGTCATGGATCACCCCTCCTGCGAGGTCGCGCTGGCCTCATACGCCCGCAGCCGCTCCTCGACCTGGCGGCGGCTGGGGATGGCCGCTGTGCCTGGCGCCTCCAGCGAGATGCTGGCGGCGGCAGCGGCAAACAGGGCGGCCTGCCAGGCATTGCCCGTCTCGACGTAGCGGCTGAGGAAGGCGGCGGCGAAGACGTCGCCGGCGCCGGTGGGGTCGATCTCCTCGCCCGGGATCGCCGGCACCTGTCGCCAGCGGCCCTCGCTCCACAGGCGAGCACCGCCAGCCCCACGTGTGACTGCTAGCACGGGCACCTGGGCCGTCCAGCGGGCCAGCGTCTCCTCCACCTCTGTGGGTGGCAGGTCCTCCTCGGACACAAAGAGGACCCGGCTGCGCTCGAGGAGGAGGCGCGGCCGCCATTGGCGGGGCGATAGCTGCGCCACCCGGCCGTCGGGGAGGACGGTGCGCAGCCACCCCTGGGGGGAGATGGCCAGCAGGGAGCGGGGGAAGCAGCGCGCCGCATCTTCCTCCACCTCGCCCACCAGCGGCCCCAGCAGGACGACCTTGGCCCCCAGGAACTCCCGCGGCACATCGCTGGCGGCGATGTTTCCTGCCCTTGCCCAAACGTACTGAAGCCGCCCTTTCGGACCGTAGATGTTCTCGAAGGTGGTGGTTTCGCTGGCGGGGAGCAGGCGGACGTCGATGTCGGGCAGGAGCAGCGAGGGGTCTAGGTCGCTGGCGGCGCTGGTGAGCACAGCCGCACGCAGGCCCAACCTGCTGGCGGTGAGGGAAGCGTAGGCAGCCGTACCTCCCAGGCGCCAGCCTTCGGCCGTTTTGTCCTTAGCTAGGTGGCCGATGACCAGGAAATCGGGCGCCCCCATCGGAGTCTCTAGGGCGAGCGGCGCTTGAAGGAGATGGCCACCTTGCGGTTCTCCCCGTCGCCAAGACTGAAGCTGGCGATCTGGGAGTCGTTGGCCAGGGCCAGGTGGACGATGCGCCTCTCGTTCGCGGGCATGGGCTCCAGGGTGATGGTGCGACCGCTGGCCTTGACCTTTTCGGCCAGGCGGAGGGCCAATCCCTTCAGGTTCTCCTCGCGACGACGCTTGTAGCCCTCAACGTCCACACTCACCAGGGCCTTCGACTTGAGCTGGCGGCTCACCATATGGTTCACCGTGTACTGAAGGGCGGCGAGGGTGGAGCCGCGTCTCCCGATGAGGATGCCCAACTCTTCCCCGGTCACGTCCAGGACGGCGCTCACCCTTCCCAGACCGTCGCCGGGGGTCTCGGGCAGGCGCGCCGTCACTTCGGCCTCGATGTCCATGAACTCCAGCAGGCGCTGCAGGAACTCGACGGCCATCTTGATAGTGGGGCTCTCCAGGCCAACCTGCTCGGTGGTGATAGGTTTCACCAGAACGCGAGCATCCTCACCACCGATGCCAAACAGGCCGGTACGGCCAGCGCTGATGATCTCTACCTCAACCTGGGAGCGATCCAGTTGAAGTTGCTCCAGGGCGGCGGCTATCGCTTCATCGACGGTCTTTCCGTTTGCCTCTACTTCTTGCATGGTTCGACCTCTTCTTGTTCCTACCCCCCGTCGGCAGGGCGGCCTCGACAGGCTCCTCGGCTGACTCCTTCTCTTTGGGCGACTGCCCCCCTCGACGGCTGGCTTGCTGGCCGGCCGGGGCTGCGGACGGCGGCATGAGGATGGTGCGCCAGTTGAGCTGCTCTGGGCCGTAGATGAAGTAGTACATGATGACGCCGACTATATTGCTGACAGCCCAGTAGACGCCCAGGCCGCTGGGAACCTGCAGGGTAAAGAAAGCGAACATGAGGGGCATCATCCACAGCATCATCTGGTTGGTCGATTGGGTGCGGGGGTCAGTGGTGGGTGGGGTGGCCAGCCGCTGCTGAACGTAGGTCGAGGCGAACACTATGAAAGCCAGGATCAGGGTCGTGTCCGGCTGGCCCAGATTCATCCAGAGGAAGGTGGTCTTCAGGGGCAGCGCCTGCTCGATGTACCCCCAGGGGTAGAGCCGCTGCGATAAGCCTATAAAGCTCTCAGGCGTTCCGCCCACTGTGATCCTCAGAGCGCTGTAGAGGGAAATCCAGATGGGGAACTGAACAAGCATGGGCAGGATGCAGCCCAGGGGGTTCGCCCCCGCCTCGCGGTAGAGCTTCATCGTCTCTTCCTGGCGGCGCTTGGGGTCCTTGTACTTCTTCTGGAGCTCCTGGATCTTGGGCTGAAGGGTGGACATAGCGCGTGAGGCGCGGATCTGGCGCGCGGTAAGGGGCATGGTGAGCAGGCGCATCAGGAGGGTGAAGAGGATGATGGCCACCCCGAAGTTGCCCAGGACGATGTTGTTGAGGATGATCAGGGCGTTGGTTATCGGGTTGATGAAGACGGGATCCCAGAGAGGCACGCCTCAACCACCTAACTCAGTTAGGACCAGCAGGGCAGTGCTGCCGTCCTTGTTCACTGTGAACAGTTTGCCCCCCTGAACGCTGACGTAGGCCATGTCTCCCTGGGCCAGCGGGTCGGCCAGGACAGTCCTGAGCAGCTCGGTCGGGCCCCAGATCGCTTGCCCAGTCTCCGGATCCAGCCCGAACAGCTTGCCCTTGCGGTTCGCTACAAGCAGCACGTCGTCGAGGAGCAGCGGCGCCGCCCGCACGGGAGCCCCTGTATCGAAGGGCTTCTCCCACTTGGGGCTGCCGTCATTCAAAGCCAAGGCGTAGACCTTCCCGTCCAGGCAGCCAGCGTAGACGCTGTCCCCTAGCACCAGCGGCCGCGTCCAGAACCAGTTGTCGGCCTTAAAGTGCCACTTCTCTGCGCCGCTGGCGGCGTCCAGGGCGTACAGCCTGCGGTCTATCCCGCCCACCAGGAGGGTCCCGTCGGCGAGGACGGGCGTGGAGGCCAGGCCACCGTCGGCCTGGAAGCGCCACTTCTCTGCGCCGCTAGCGGCATCGAGGGCGTAGACCTTCTTGTCCATGGGCGCCACGTAGATCACGCCATCCGCCGCCAGCGGGATCGACCAGATGCTGTCACCGCTCTTGAAGAGCCAGCGCAGGCTGCCGGTTTCAGCGTCGAAAGCGTAGAGCTTGCCGTCGTCCGAGCCCACATACACCACCCCGTCCTGAACGACGGCGCTGCCGACGATGGGCCCGCCGGTCTCCGCCTGCCAGCGAATATCGCCTGTCGCTAGATCCAGGGCATACAGCCAGCCGTCGTAGGCGCCAAAGAAAACAGTTTCAGCAGCCACCTGCGGCGTGCTGTAGATGGCCACGGGCAAAATCTTGCTGCCGCTGGGATGCTTCTGGCCCTTGAGGGGGAAGCGCCAGACCACCCGGCCGCCCGAATCCTCGATGTCGACCGCGGCCATCTCTCCCCGCCCGATGCTGGCGACCAGTCGGTCGCCCGCCAGCGTCGGCCCTGCCCAGCCCTCGGGTCGGGCGATCCCGGCGCACGCCGTAGCAAGACGAAGGGTCGCCAGCACCAGCAGGAGGAGGGAAAGCGACCCTAGGAGCTTCTCACGTCGAATTGTATTCCTCCTGGTAGAGGCGATGTTCGAAAGCTCGCCCTGGCTGGCCTGATGGATGGGCTTAGGGGACGGGGTCACAGCCGCCGGCGCCGAAAGGATGACAGCGGAGCAAGCGCCGCAGGGTGAGCCATCCCCCCTTTGCCAAACCGTAGCGCTCGACGGCCTCGCAGCCATACTGGGAGCAGGTAGGGAGGTAGCGACAGGAAGGCGGCATCGACGAGGAGATGCGCCGCTGGTAGAATCGGATGGCTGTCAGGACTACTCGCTTCACCGTTCCTCCCCTGCCTGCTGGCAAACAGGGTCAGCCCCGTCCAAAAGACGAGCGCGGGATAGCAGGTTGGCTATCGCCTCTGTTAACTCTTGATAGCTTGCCCTGGCAGCCGGAGGTCGTGCCAAGAGGATCAGGTCCCATCCCGGCTGGACGGTCAGGGGACGCAGCCCTTCCCTCAGCCGCCGTTTGACCCGATTTCGCACCACCGCCTTGCCCACGCGCTTGCTGACAACGAATCCGCAACGGTGGTGAGGCAATTCATTGGGCAAGGCGCGCAACACCAGGAATCGGGTGGTCCAGGCGCGACCCTTTCGATAGACGCTAACAAAGTCCTTGCGTGCCTTCAGCCGTTCGCTCTTCTTCATGTGGCGACAGCCCATGGCGGCAGGCCGCAGCTAGACGGTGAGACGCGAACGCCCCCTGAGCCGTCGGCGCTGGATTACGTGACGACCGCCACGGGTACTCATGCGAGCACGGAAGCCGTGCTTGCGCTTGCGAGGGATTCGTTTCGGCTGATAGGTACGCTTGGGCACAATCCTCTCCGCTGCCTCAGGCTCCCGCCATTATACTTCAGGGCTCGCGGCGGGGTCAATTGAACCTCGCTGGCGTAGCTGGTTCGCCGTTGGTGGGTTAACTACCGACCCCCGCCTGAAGGCGGGGGCATTGGAAGGCGAACCTGGGAGTTCAGAACCCACCAATCATGAACCAATTACTGGCTGGCGGGTCGATGGCCTGGGACTTTGTTACCCCGCAACTGTTCTGTGATTCTGTCAGCTTGACCGTCGACAGCTCGAAGCCTGCCGGACGAAGCACCGGGGGAGGACGATAGACGAAAAATAAAGGTAAAGAGAGGCCCACCAGGCCTTTGTGCTTATCTTCAGGGATGTAGGGAAACGGGCGATAGCCGCTCAGCGAAGGCGAGGGGTATGAAGCGCTCCGTCGCTGATCGGCTCGTCGATGTACAGATCGCCATTCCGGATCTTGATGTTGAAGCCACAGGCGGGATTAGTGCACGCCCACGCCTTGTAATGGATGGGCGCTCCCTGGCTCCCAAAATCAGACAGGGGAACCAGATCACCGGTTTGGCACTTTTGACACTTGGGGAAGCTGGTCACCACTACCACGAGAACCCTCCCAACCGAACGTAATCGCCAGGCAGTATAGCAGAGCACCGCTGTCGTGGCAAGCGGCTGAGGGGCACTTGTTGTCGAGTGGCCGAAAATTTTGTTAAGGCGGCCTCGTCCCGAACCTCAGCGAAACCGTAGGCGTTATGGAGTGTAGACATCCCCCGCCACTGACCCTTTCCAGAGGGCTCCTCCTGAGAGGCTGGCCTGCCACGCGGCAGGTCAGCCTCGGCCTTTCTGACAGCCTAAGGGCTTGCCTCCCGCCTCACCAGCCACCACTCCAGGCTGTCGGCCAGGGCCAGCCAGGAGGCCTCGATGATGTCGGTGGAGCTGCCCACCGTCGTCCAGACGCGCTCGCCGTCGGTGGACTCGATGAGCACCCGCACGTAGGCGCCGGTGCCGCCAGCGCTATCGATGATCCTCACCTTGTAGTCCACCAGCTTGACCGCCTCCAGGGTGGGATAGAACTGCACCAGGGCCTTGCGGACGGCGGCGTCCAGGGCATTCACTGGCCCGTTTCCTTCGGCGGCAGT
>JALHUG010000071.1 GCA_022866185.1 Dehalococcoidia bacterium | reverse complement strand
CCAAGCCCAGCGTGCTGGTCATGCACCCGGGCCCCATCAACGAAGGCATCGAGCTATCGCCAGCGGGGGCCCATGGCGCCCGCTCGGTCATCGAGGAGCAGGTGACCAACGGCGTGGCCGTGCGCATGGCCCTGCTGTATCTTCTGGCGAAAGGACGATGAAAAGCCTACCTTGCGCCCCCAGCGTGGCCGCTGGGGCATCGAACCGACACGATGCCCCAGGCTTCAGCCTGGGGTGGAGAATACTGCTGTGAACGACGCGAAGGGACGATGATGAGCCTACCTTGCGACCTCAGCGTGATGGGCATGAACAAAATAGCTCGACAAAAGGCAGGGCTGTCCGCCTTGCGGACTCCGCCTTCGGCGGAGAAGCCCTGCAGCTACGACCCTGGCTGCTCTCTACTTCGTAGCTGCAGACCTTTAGGTCTGCCTGCAAAGGACAACCTGTACTGTCACACTAGTGAGTCAATGATCAGCAGCCTGGGGTGGAGGATACTGCCATGAACGACTCCCTAGGCATCCGCGGCGGGCGCATCCTCGACCCCGGGCGTGGGGTTGACCTGGTGGGCGACGTGCTCATCCGCGAGGGGCGCATCGCCACCGTCGGGCCGGGCGTGGCGGCGGAGGCGGCGCGCATCATCGACGCCACCGGCCTCATCGTCTGCCCCGGCCTGGTCGACATCCACTGTCACCTGCGCGAGCCGGGCTTCGAGCACAAGGAGACCATCGAGACGGGCACGCGGGCGGCGGCCGCCGGCGGCTTCACCACCGTCTGCTGCATGCCCAACACCGAGCCGCCGATAGACAGCCGCGCCAGCGTGGAGTACATCCTGCGGACGGCTGCCGCCCAGGGCGTGGTGCGCGTCCTGCCTATCGGCTGCATCACTCGCGGTCGCCAGGGCAAGGAGCTGGCGGAGATGGGCGACCTGGCGGAAGCGGGCGCGGTGGCCTTCAGCGACGACGGCTCGCCGGTGGCCGACGGCGCCCTTATGCGCCACGCCCTGGAGTATGCCTCCGTCTTCGCCCTGCCGGTCATCGAGCACTGCGAGGAGCCATCGCTCTCGCACGAGGGCGTGATGCACGAGGGCTGGGTGGCCAATCGCCTGGGCCTGCGCGGCATCCCCGCTGCTGCTGAGGAGGCGGCGGTCGCCCGCAACATCGCCCTGGCCGAGTTCACCGGCACGCACCTGCACGTCGCCCACGTGAGCACGGCGGGCAGCGTCGAGCTCGTCCGCGCGGCCAAGGCGCGGGGCGTCCAGGTGACCGCCGAGGTCACGCCGCACCACCTGGCCCTGACCGACGAGGCGGTGATGCTGGCCGCGCCTGTCCTGAGCGAAGTCGAAGGGGCCGACGGCTCAGTCGGCCTGTATTACGACACCAACGCCAAGGTCAACCCGCCCCTGCGTCCGCTGGCCGACGTGCAGGCCTGCATCGAGGGCCTGGCCGACGGCACCATCGACGCCATCGCCACCGACCACGCGCCGCACGCCATCGAGGACAAGCTGTGCGAGTTCGACCTGGCCGCCTTCGGCATCAGCGGCCTGGAGACGGCCCTCGCCTTGTGCCTGACATTTTCGCCGGAGGCGAACCCGCCTTTGGCGGGGACACAGGATGTAGGGGTGCATGGCCGGGATGTAGGGGCGCATGGCCGGGATGTAGGGGCGCATGGCCATGCGCCCCTACAGGTGATCATCGAGAGGCTGACGGCCGGCCCGGTGCGGGCGCTCGGCCTGGCGCGATTCGTCCCCGGCCTGGGGAGCCTGGCCGAGGGTGCGCCCGGCGACGTGCTGGTGTTCGACCCCGAGGCCGAGTGGGTGGTGGAGCCCGAGCGCTTCGCCTCCAAGGGCAAGAACACGCCCCTGGCCGGGCGGACGCTGAGGGGCAAGGTGGTGGCGACGGTGTACGGGGGGAAGGTGGTGTGGGAGCCATGACCGATAAAGCTCTCCTCGTTCTGGAGGATGGCTCCGTGTTCGCCGGGCGGGTGTTCGGGGCGGTGGGCCGCACCTACGGCGAGGTGATCTTCGACACGGCGATGGCCGGCTATCAGGAGGCGATCACTGACCCCTCCGGCGCCGGCCAGATTCTGGTGTTCACCTACCCCCTCATCGGCAACTATGGCATCAACCCCTTCGACGAGGAGTCGAAGCGCATCCAGGTGCGCGGCCTGGTGGTGCGCGAGGACTGCGACCAGCCCAGCCACTGGCAGAGCAAGGGCACCCTGCACGACTACCTGGCCTCCCAGGGCGTCCCCGCCATCGCTGGCGTGGACACGCGCGCCCTCACCCGCCGCCTGCGCTCGGCAGGCGTGATGATGGGCACGATCACCGCCGACGAGACGTCGGACGAGGCCCTGGCCCGCCTGCGCGGCCTGCCCGCCTACGGCAGCGTCGACTTCGTCCGCCAGGTGAGCACCGAGAAGCCTTACGACTGGCAGGAGCCCGACGTTGCCCGCCGGCGCATCGTGGTGGTGGACATCGGCCTCAAGTACAACATCCTGCGATTGCTGCGCGCCCGCGGCTGTCGGGCGACCGCCGTGCCCTGCACCACCTCCGCCGATGACATCCTGGCCCTGCGGCCGGACGGCGTCGTCTTGTCGCCCGGCCCGGGCAACCCTGCCCTGCTGGACTACCTGGTGCGAACGGTATCGGGCCTCATCGGCAAGGCGCCCATCTTCGGCATCTGCCTGGGGCACCACCTCGTCGGGCAGGCATTCGGTGCCAGCACCTTCAAGCTCAAGTTTGGTCATCGCGGCGCCAACCATCCGGTGAAGGACCTCCTGACCGGCCGCGTGCACATCACGGCCCAGAACCACGGCTACGCCATCGACCCCGACGGCCTGCGGAACGACATCGAGGTGAGCCACGTCCACCTGAACGACGGCACCGTCGAGGGGCTGCGGCACCGGTCGGAGCCCATCATCACCATTCAGTACCACTCGGAGGCCTCGCCGGGCCCGCTGGACAACGTCTACATCTTCGACCGCTTCCTGGAGATGGTGGAAGGGGAAGCGCAGAACCAAAGAACCAACAAACCATGAAACCAGCGAGCCAGGAGCGAGGGACGTAGGGGATGGCGAGAAAGGCTTCTCGCCGGGCCACTGTGGGCGCTGATGGCGCGTGGGAACGGGCCATCAAGTACGAGGTGGTGGGTGTGAGCAGCGACGCTGAACAGCAAGCTATTCTGGAAGACATCAGGCGGGTGGCCCGCCTGCTTGGGGGAAAGTCGGTAAGCCTTGCGGAGTTTCGACGCCACGGTACAACTAGCTTCAGGAAGGTGGTGCGCGCGTTTGGCACGTGGGGCAAGGCCATTGCTGCTGCTGGCCTGACGCCGCTCAAGGGGAGTCCCGGCTATCCCCGCACCAGGTTGGGACAGGAGGACATCATCAGCGAAATCAGGCGTATTGCGCGCCTGCTGGACAGGCAAAGCCTTTCTGTTGCCGAGTTCGAGAAGCACGCCAGCGTCAGTGAGATGTCGGTCCTGCGGGCCTTCGGAACCTGGAACGCAGCAGTGCAGGTTGCCGGCCTGGTACCCTTCCCGAACCCGAAGGCGACGAAAATACCTGAGGGGGAGCTCGAGGCAGAGTTCATGCGGGTGTACAACGAGCTGGGCAAGGCGCCAACGCACCATGAATTTGGCAAGGCGGCGAGGTTCTCCCCTACAACGTACATAAGCAGATGGGGCAGTTGGCGCAAGACCGTGGCTCGCTACCTCGGGTCGGAAATGGTAGGCGCGGAGCCGAAGAACCAACAAACCATGAAACCAGCGAACCAGGAGCGAGGGAAGTAGGGGATGGTGAGCGCTGGTGCCGCGCGTGGGCCGCGACCTGAGGTGCGAGCTGCGTCTGCGAGTGCGCTAATGCTAGCCGATCTAACGGAATATCCACAGCTCGCCAGTGTTTACGACGTGGACTTTAGAAGGAGGTACAGCGAAAAGAATGAGGCAGCGCCCGATCTCCTGTGGACAGTGCTGTGCGATCCCAGCCCGGTAGCTGACCCATACAGACAGGAATTCGACACGCTAGTGGCGGAAGGCCTCAGGTCCGGTCTGCTTGATAATGAGATGAGGGGTCGACTCCGCTCCTCGTCCGCCGAGCAGCGCTACGGCGCCGTAAGCGAGCTAGAGGTTGGTCGTTTCCTTTCCGAGCGAGGCTTCGCGTGGCTTCCTCGTCCCAGAGGCCGGGGGACTAGGTGTGGCGACATCCAGCTCCTCACTCATCCACCCGCGTTTGTAGAGGTTAAGGCAATTCTTGATCGCCCTATTGAAGTCATCGAGCAATTCATTAGTAGAAAGCTTTGGCGCGTGACGAAGATGTGTGTGAAGCAGGTCGACCGGCCCTTGTTTGTTCAAACTATGATCTATCAGGTGGCGCCCGATTTTGACGGCAGGCATTACCGCAGGTGGCTTCTCCGTCAGTTATCCGCTGATGCTCCGCTTCCCCGCCACGCGCGATACGCTGGCCGTGCAGGATTGGTGCTGGACATCGAGGTCATAGACTCGCCGTTAACCTCCAGAGAGTCGGCGCAGATTCAAACGCCGCCAGCGCACTGGGTCCAGACAGCGTCATATGTGCGGCACAGCCTCGAGAATGCCTACAGACAACTGCCGGACGACGGTCGAGTTTGCATCACTATTCTGCGGCCCCACTTGGCGTTCAAGCCGGACAATGACGACATGCTCGGCTCCCTGTATGGCACAGAGCAGTGGATTGTCTCACTGGGCCCCGAGCCTAGGTGCGTGGGGGCGAAGCGAGCCCCGGATGGCTTTTTCAGGCCCAACGCCCACAGGCGTGTGAGTGCGGCCGCTTTATTGAAGGCGGTCAGAACGGAGACGGGAACCGTTTTAACATTGGACGTCTATCACAATCCGTTCGCCAGGTACTCACTCGATTGGACGAACCTCGCTGGAGCTGCGATTCGGCACTTCGTCCCTGGAGACGATGGGATCATGGCATGGGCAGAGCCGCATGGCTGAGCCTCTCGGTACCCGCCTTGATGTCTCCGGGCCCGCGGCCCGGCAGCCGGCCCTACGGTGCCTCGTACACCACGCGGCCGGTGCGGATGATCTCGCGCAGGAAGGAGTGAGGGCCAGGGCTATGGTACTCGTTGCAGGAGGAGGCGCACAATGCGCAGGGTAATCGTGCGAGCTCTCGCCATCCTGGCCGTGCCCTTCGTGCTGGGCGGGCTGGCGGCCATGGTATTCGCCCTCGTCGCCGGGGGCAGCGGCGCCGTGTGGGTGTTCGCCTTCGGACTGCTAACGCTCGTCACCGGTGGGCTCTGCGCCGTCTCCGCTCTCATCGTCGCCCGCCCGACCAGCGGCTGGCCCAGGCTGGCCCGCCGCATCGCCCTGTTCTTGCTGGGGCTGCTGTGCATAGTCGTGGCAAGCTTTCGGTTCGACATCTCGGAGCCCTACGCGCCGCTCATGCTGCTGGCGGGGGTGGCTGCCCTCGCGCTCCTAGTCATGGACATCCGCGAGGCAGGTGGAGAGGCAGATGACTAAGCCCAACAAGGTGCTCATCATCGGCTCGGGGCCGATCATCATCGGCCAGGCGGCGGAGTTCGACTACTCCGGCAGCCAGGCCTGCCGCTCCCTGCGCGAGGAGGGCGTGACCACCGTCCTGGTCAACTCCAACCCGGCCACGATCATGACCGACGAGGGCATCGCCGACATCGTCTACAT
>JALHUG010000070.1 GCA_022866185.1 Dehalococcoidia bacterium | reverse complement strand
CGATGGGCCATCTCGACGGCCCGCAGCCAGATGGCATGCAGCCCCTCGTCCTCGGCGATGGCGTCCGGCTCGACGAAGTTGGCCATCGATTCGTCCACGTAGCGCTGGGAGAGCTGGCTGTAGCCGAAGCCGGCGCGATGGCGCACCAGCTCGTGGGTGAACGAGCGCGACACGCCGGCGATGATGAAGTTCCAGACGGCGTGCTCCAGGACGCTGCCGTGCTTGGACTCGATGATGTTGGCCAGGTATTCGCGACTGTCCTTGCGCCCCTTGCCGTAGGACAGATAGCAGAGGCGGCCGGCGGCCTCGGCCAGCACCTCCGCGCCCACCTCGCTGTCCGTCTCCCAGGCCATGTCGTACTCGGCCAGGAAGCCATCGATGGCGGCCTCGTCGATGAGTTGCCGCCCTACCAGATAGACCTTGGGCTCACGGATGATGTTCACGGCCTGCCTCCCGCTGCTGGATCCCTCGCCAGGGGCAGGCTCATTATAGCTCGCGCCGCCGAGGGGCGTAAAGAGATTATACGGTTGCTCCCCTGCACAGTTTCTTCCCTCCACACCCCAGCCTTGTGGCCATCAACTATTCAGATTCATCTCTGAGGGTTGATGGTGATCAGGAGAATAAGAACGCCCCTGAGGGTTGAAACCCTCAGCTTCGAGCAAGCTGCGGATTTCAATCCGCAGGGAGACTCTATCTCCTCAATAACCATCAGGCTGGGGTTGTGCGTGAACCCAGGAGCCCAGAACCGCCCAATCATGAACCAGTTATCCCCAGCTGCATCCCCTCACATCCGGCACAGGGGCTGTGCTAAAATGGGCGGGATCATGGGCTCGTACGCCGTAGGCATCGATATCGTCGAGCTGGAGCGGGTGGCCGCCGCCCTGGAGCGCCACGGCCAGCGCTTCATCGACCGCATCTACACCCCCATCGAGGCCGCCATCTGCCACGGCCGCCCCCACGAGCTTGCCGCTCGCTTCGCCGCCAAGGAGGCGGTGATGAAGGCCCTGGGCACCGGCGCTCGCGGCGTCGCCTGGCGGGAGATCGAGGTGCTGCTCAATCGGCGCGGCAAGCCGCTGGTCTACCTGCACGGCCACGCCCGGGAGCGGGCCAACGAGATCGGCCTGGATGGGCTAGACCTGAGCATATCCCACTCTCGCCAGAATGCCATCGCCTTTGTGGTGGCCAGCGCCAACTCCCACCACGCCGAGGACAACCCCGACCGCTGGCGGGAAAAGCTCGTCGATATCCTCAAGGAGCGCGGGCTGCTGTGAAGCTGGTCACCGTCGAGCAGATGATGGAGCTGGAGCGCAACGCCGGCGTGCCCGTGCCGCAGCTCATGGAGAACGCCGGCTTGGCCGTCGCTCAGGAGGTGTGGCTGCTCCTGGGCGAGGTGGCCGAGCACGCCGTCCTGGTTCTGGCTGGCCCCGGCAACAACGGCGGCGACGGCCTGGTGGCCGCCCGCCACCTGCACGACTGGGGCAGCAAGGTCAGCGTCTACCTGCTCAAGCCGCGCGACGCCGAGCAGGACGAGGTCTACCGCCAGGTGGTGGAGCGCGACATCCCCGTCAAGACCGCCGCCGACGACAAGGGCCTCCAAGCCCTGGACGAGATGCTCTCGCGGGCGGAGCTGGTCATCGATGCCCTGCTGGGCACCGGCCGCATGCGGCCCATCGACGGCAAGCTGGCCGCGATCATGAAGCACCTCGCCGCCGCCCGCCAAAGGCCCCTTCGCCCCCAGATCCTGGCCGTGGACCTGCCCACCGGCGTCGACTGCAATACCGGCGCCGTCGACCCCCTCTGCGTCCCCACCGAGGTGACGGTGGCCCTGGGCCACAGCAAGGTGGGCCTGCACACTCTGCCCGCCGCCCAGTACTGCGGCCGCATCGTGGTGGCGGACATCGGCATACCAGCGGCCCTGAGCGAAAACCTGCCCTACGAGCTGATGACCGCCGCCTGGGCGCGCGCCTCGCTTCCCCCACGACCCCCGGAGGCCAACAAGGGCACCTTCGGCAAGGTGCTGGTGGTGGCCGGCTCCACCAACTACATCGGCGCCGCCTACCTGGCCGCCGTCGGCGCCGGCCGCGTGGGGGCGGGCCTGGTGACCCTGGCCTGCGCCCGCAGCATCTACCCCATCATGGCAACCAAACTGGTGGAATCCACCTTCTTCCTTCTGCCGGAGGTGGAGGGCTCCCTGGCGGGGCAATCAGCCTACAGCGTGCTCCAGGCCCTCGACCAGGGCTACAACGCCCTGCTGGTGGGCTGCGGCCTGGGCCAGACGGCCGACGTACACGCCTTCATGCAGGCCCTGCTTCCCCGCCTCAAGCGCGAAACCCTGCGGGCGGTGGTCATCGACGCCGACGGCCTCAACGCGCTGGCCCGCAAGGAGCACTGGTGGCAGGAGCTGACCGTGCCCGCCATCCTCACCCCGCACCCGGGAGAGATGTCTCGCCTCACCGGCCTGCCCGTCGCAGACATTCAGGCCGACCGCCTCCAGACAGCCGTTCGCCAGGCGAGCGCCTGGGGAACGACGGTCGTCCTCAAGGGCGCCCATACGGTGGTGGCAGCCCCCGACGGCCGCGCCCGCGTCAGCCCGTTCGCCAACCCCGCCCTGGCCTCCGGCGGCACCGGCGATGTCCTGGCGGGGGCCATCGCCGGGCTGGTCGCCCAGGGTTTGGAGCCCTTCGATGCCGCCGCCCTCGCCGTCTACCTGCACGGGCAAGCGGGCGAGAAGGTGCGGGCAGAGCTGGGGGACGCCGGCCTCCTGGCTGGCGACCTCCTGCCGGCGCTGCCCCAGGTGATCAAAGAGCTGAGCGGCCGCTAGGATGAAACCCCGCAGGCGCTGGCTAGTCCACCCTCAAGCCTCGGCCCTCG
>JALHUG010000069.1 GCA_022866185.1 Dehalococcoidia bacterium | reverse complement strand
CCCGTGGGTGAACTTCGTGAAGCCGATGATCACCACCACCACCGCCGTCATGCTCGCTCCCACGCCGTTGATCACCATGCTCGTGCGCCAGCCCGTCTCTCGCAACCGCCACCAGTGTTTCACCATACCCGACTGCGACAGCGTGAACGAAAGGAAAACCCCCACGGCATACAGGGGGATCAGTCTGGTCACCACTCCGCCGAAGGCGACCAGCAGGACGGACGCGGCGGCCGCCAGCAGGAAGATGCCGTAGGAGAAGGCCAGGCGGTCTCCCTTGAAAGCGAACTGCCGCGGCATATACTTATCCTTGGCCATGATTGCTGATAGCCATGGGAAGCCCGCGAAACTGGTATTGGCTCCCATGAACAGCACCAGCGCTGTCGCCGCCTGGTACGCGTAATACAGCACGTTCTCGCCGAGGACCTCCCTCCCCAGCATCGACACGATGGTCTCTCTTTCCGCCGGCACCAGCCCGTAGCGGCTGCTCAAGTACGTCACGCCCAGCACCAGGAAGCCCAGGATGCAGGCCATCATCGTCAGCGTCGTCCGCGCGTTCTGGCTCTCCGGCGGCTTGAACGCCGGCACGGCGTTGGAGATCGCCTCCACCCCCGTCAGCGCCGCGCTCCCCGATGAGAATGCCCGCAGCACCAAGAGCAGAGTGAGCCCCTGGGTAGCTGCCACCGTCTCCCGCGGCGGCGCTCCGTGCAGGAGCGACCCCGGTGCGTCTCCTATCACCACCTTGATCAGGCCCACCACGATCATCGCCCCCATGGCGAGGATGAAGAAATACGTCGGCGCGGCGAACAGTGTGCCCGACTCTCGAACCCCCCTCAGGTTGCCTAGAGCGAACAACGCCACCACCGCTATTCCTATCGGGACCCGCACATCGTGTAGGTCGGGCACTGCCGAAGTGATGGCCGCCACTCCGGCCGCGACGCTCACCGCGACGGTGAGGGCGTAGTCCACCATTAGGGCCGCTGCTGCCAGCAGCCCCGGGCCCTGCCCCAGGTTCTCGTGCGCCACTGTGTAGGCGCCGCCGCCGCTGGGATAGGCCTTGATCGTCTGGCGGTAGGAGAGCGTCACGATGGCCAACAGCAGGACGATCACCATCGTGATGGGCAGTGCCCTGGACAGCGCGACCGAACCTGCGAGCACCAGCATGAGCAGGATCTCCTCCGTCCCGTACGCGGAGGAGGACAGCGCGTCGGACGAGAAGATGGGCAGCGCCTTGATTTTGGTTAGGCGTTCGTGGATCGCCTGGGAGGTGGCGAACGGGCTGCCGATGGCGACCCGCTTGACGTTCGCGACGTAGCGCCCCAGGGTGTCTCTCGGCCGGCTGGCCAGGCGGGTGGCTTCTAGGTAGCCGGGAGCGACACGCACGAACCGCTGCCGGCGGGGGACAATCCGCAGGTAGGGCCCGCGAGCGGTCGCGCCGTAGCGCACCTCGCGCAGCTCTATGTCCGACTCGGAGAGCGGCTCGGGGCCGGCTCGCTCCTGGCGCGGGATGACGATCCGCGCGTGTACTTCACCCGGCTGCGGAGGCGCCTCTTCCGGAGGCATCTCGACTTCAGGGGGCAGGTCGGCGCCCTCGGCCTCCTCCGGGCGGCGCCCTCGGAGCCGTTTGATGCGGCGAAAGGATGGGCGGCTGTCTCTGTCCATCTAATCAGGCTGGATTCTCTCACGCTGCGCGTCCGCGCGCCACACCGCATATGATACACTGAATCCTCCGTATGGTGGGCGATGGGGGGGCGTCTAGCCAACCAGCGCAGCCGGCTCTCTTGGCGCCTTGCCGGGGGGCAGATTCGATTTGGGGTCTTGGAGCGGGCGACGGGACTCGAACCCGCGACAACCTGCTTGGGAAGCAGGCACTCTACCAACTGAGTTACACCCGCTGGACGCCATCATTCTATTGCCGCCCTCGGACGCTGTCAACGCGTCAGGCGATTGAAGACCCTTGACGAGCGGGTGCCACAAACCAGGCTAGCGTCACGCGGGCCGGACCGCTTTTCGGGACGGCCCCTTACTTGTCGAATCGTCTCCGTTTGGCAGCCCCGGTTCTAGACTCGGATAGCGGGCCTGATACGAATGTCGATCTCGTCGTATATGGGGATGGGATGGGGGTCGGCAGTCTCAAGAGTGACAACGATTCCGTATCGAATTTGGTCGTCTAGATCGCCGGCGTGCGCGCGACAATTGACTCTTAGCGTGAGCGAAGATCCGTCAAGGAATGGGGCGGCTCGACGTCCTTCAAAGACTTCATGCTGGACTGTGCCGCGACCCGCGAAATTGAAATCCACGCCGCTGCGGTCCAAATCCAAGAGATCGAGATGCTCAGGCTGAAATGACAAGGCAGCTCGACGGTAGTAACGATGTTGGCAGTTGATGGGTGTCAGCCAAGCGAGAGTGACAGTTAGGCGTTTGGCGATGCGCTTTCCTGAGAGAGCGGGCGGTAACGGCAGGGAGTAGAGGTCTGATTCATCGGAACCGAGAATGCCCCAGCGAAAGAGAGTGACTCGTTCATCAGTGCAAAAGAGCGCTCTGTCATAATCCACTGCGCCATAGCCGGCAAACCTGGGTATTACTTGGCGACTGGGCCCGAGATGGGTGAGAGCCTGTTGGCAGTCAGGCCAACGGGCCGAGTGCACAACGAACGCCTTGATGATAACCGCCAAATAATCATCTGGAATAGGCTCAGCGAAATGGTCCAACAGTTCGCAAACCCGTGTGGCTAGGCTTGACACAAGTGCCGCCGAATTGCTCGTACCCCTTGTGTGAGATTCTACTGTAAGATTTCCAGGTATCTTTCCCGGACTAGCGACGCGGATTCCCGGCGGGAGGACGGATTCAACGATCGGCTTAATAGCGTGCGTGTTAGCCGGGTATGCATCCTCATACAGCAAACGGCCTCCGGGGGCGAGAACATCAGGTTTGATGGCCCGCCTGTAGCCGAACCCCAGAGGATTGATGGGACTTGGAAAGATTGCGCTGGTAAGAACATCGGAGATATGTGCCTGCGCCCGGGATGCAACTGAGGAGTCTGTGTGGAGCGCAGCGACGGATATGGCGTTCACTGCTTCCGCAGGTGCTAGAATGCGACGGTTTGGAGCATCATTCCAAAGAGCCGAAACGATCGTCTTGTCTTGCTCTTCAGGTGCGAGCGATCTAAACGAATCGGGTGAACAAGGGAGGTCGATATCGCGAGGGCAATTACCGGCGCTGATTATTGGTAAGAAGTTGTAGGTGAAGGCAAGCCAGTCCAGAAGATGAGCCATGGGACTAAGAAGACGGTCAAAGGGTCGGTTTCTGTTACAGATCGAGTAGTTGATGATCTTGACCGAGGGAGCTGCCGCTGGCTCGGTGGGCGTGGGCTGAAAGAGCCTTCGGATTGCACGATGGAGCAGGTCCACATCGAGTTCGTCCTCTGGAACGGCTTCCTCCTGACCATCGACCGTCTCGCGCGGTTTCATTACCGGTCGAATGTAGACCGGCGTGCTTAGTGGTGTGAATGGCGATGACAAATCGCCATGTATGGCGATTGAGGCCATCGCTGTACCGTGCTGCCGAACGGCTGCTGGGTAGCCAGAACTCCAGTCTTCGGGGTCGTCCTCCTGAAGGCGACCGTCGAGGAGGGCGTGTTTCGAGAGGGGAAGCCCGTCGAGAATGGCCAATCGGGGATTTCCGGAGGGAAGGTCGGATGGTGGAGTAGTTATCTGAACGGAGACATCCGTGTCGCTCACTGGGAAGCAGGACTGGCCAACCGCGTTCAGGAACATAATGCCATCGGCCAAAGTCAGTGCCACGCCTTCGTGCTGCACAACTTGGCTGACAGTAGCTCTAGGGAGACTGGCAAGAATGGCATGGTAGGAAATAGCTGGTATGATGGACCTTGCTAAGACCTCGCCACCGGCTCGGCCGACCAGATCAACGACTGAGTTCTCCGCTCTTTCTCTGATCGCTCTGTCGTCGCGAAACCAGAGCTCAATTTGCGCAAGGACTGTGTCAGCACCTTGGCCCAGTCTTTGCTGCCAGTCAGTGAGGAGCGAATCCGGAACCCGCTCTTCAGGACCCCAGAAGTGTATGTCCTTGAGGTGAGAAAACATGTCTCTCCAGAGCGTTTGGCCGCGAGGCCATTTGAACTCTTCCCCTTCGGCGTGTTTAGCGTAGAGCTTCCATAGGCGCTCGAGTTCCTTAATGGATTGCCTGTCAGCCATTACGAAATAGAGCCGTGTGGGAACAGCGCTCTCAGGATGGGCTGTGCTCTTGCGGAAATCCTCGTCGGGGTCAGAATCAAACTCGTCAGACTCGACGAGCCATTCCATGCCGGGGGTGTTCCTCACCGCTCGGAGGAATTCGGGAACCGTGCCTGCAACCTCTAATACGAGCACCCGCTCAGGGTCTATCGCAGCAGAATCGAGCTGGATTCGGGCCAGATGCGCCTCAAAGGTGTCCTCTAGCTCTTCAATGCGTGGGGACAGACGTTGGATCTGGCGAGCAGAGCTTGGGAACTGAAGACCGCTTGGTCCGCCGCCAGGCGGCCGTTTTGGACGTGGTTCTCTTTGTGGCGAAGGAAGGAGGAGGAGCGGCCTATTCGCCATCTGTGCTGCCCTGTCGCTGCTTGATCGGCTTCCTCTTCAGCCGCGTTCCCCATTGCGTTAGACTCGTTTTGAGTATCTTGCCAAGATTCGCATCGGGGAGGGCTAGGACATACTTTCTCTGAAGGTCCGTCATGAAGTCCTCAATCTCAGCGTACGAGAGGCCGGCAAGGCGATCCGAAATGCTCGAGAGTGGGAAGGTGGCAGAAGTAACGAAAGGCGTCTGGAAACAGGAGACAAAGCGCTCGCGTTGAATGTGGGTGGGCTTGTTGAGCTGGATTCGTATCTGGAACCGACGCCAGACGGCTCTGTCTAGCAACTCCGGGTGATTGGTGGCTGTGATGACGACGACATGGCTTGGTAAGGCATCAATCTGAAGCAAGAGGGAACTCACGACCCGTTTTACCTCACCTGTGTCATGAGGATCACCGCGCTCCTTCGCGATGGCATCGAATTCATCGAAAAATAGCACGCATTGACGCATGCGAACAAACTCAAGGAGACGAGAGACGCGCGAAGCCGTTTCGCCGAGATAGCTGGCAATAACGCCCTCATATCGAACAGTGTAGAGGGGCAAGAGCATCTCGGTTGCAAGGGCTTCCGCTAATGAAGTCTTCCCGTTGCCGGGAGGACCGATGAGAAGTATGCGATGGCGTGGTTCGAGATTGTAGGCTCTGAGTAGTTCTGCTCGCTGGTGCTCTTCGATGAGCTCTAGGCAGAGGGAGGATGTGGCATCATCGAGAACAAGGTCTTGGAGTCGCCTTCTTGGTACAGATTGATGCACGAGACGTTCGGCTTGTTCGTCCGGAGTGACGGCTAGGTTGTTGATCGCGCCGTTGGGGCGGAGCGCCGCTTCTATTCGATCGGCAAGAATGTGATGACTCTTGGCTCGCTCTTCAGCCACTAGCGCCTCAGCAGCGCGCTTTAGAAGAGCCTGGTCGCCAACGCGTCCAGCCCTAACTAGGTTCAGCAGAAGATCCGAGCGAGCCACGATTCGAACCTCGGAAGAATGTCCTTGAGACGGGGAGCATTATAACAGGTACGTGGGGCCGAAGCGATGCTCCAATAGCCGATAAGTGGGCGGCTTTTCAAGGAAAGTTGACTTCTGAGGAACAGCGGTGAGGGCGAGCTGTTTGGGAAGCAGGCACTCTACCAACTGAGTTACACCCGCTCGCGAGATGATTCTAGGCTTCCGGCGAACTGTTGTCAACGGCTGTTGCAGCCGAGATGGCCCGCTGGCGTATCTCCACCAGCACCAGTCCGAAGCCCAGCACCACCAGCCACAGCCCCACCAGGGTGAGGATGGTGTAGTTGCGCAGGGCCAACCAGGACGCGTCGTTGCCCAGATCGAGGAGGCGGGCTATCAGATAGTCGTGCTGGTCCTCGCTGGCGGTGAAAAAGACGAAGCGAGCGGCCACCGCTGCTGTCAGTGACGGCACCGCTGCTCCCAGGAGGCCAGCCCCCAGGGCCACCACGCGGCTCATCCCTTTGGTCGAAACGAAAACCAGCCCCCCCAGAATGAAGGATATGAGGCCCAGGACGATGGCGGCGATGCGCAGGGCGTGATGGTTATCGTCGCTGAGCAGTCCCAGGCCGCGCTGCACTGCCCCCTCCGGCGACAGGAGGTCGATGTTTTGCTTGGCCTCGGGGTCGTCGGCGGCCCACACCGACATGCCGTCCTTGTAGATGGCCGCGGCGGCCTCGCTCAGCAGGCGCGACCGCAGCTCCGCCGTCGAGATGGTGGTCGCCTCCGCCCGCGGCAGCTCCACCGCTATCGGAAAGTGGGGGACGGTGACAGTGGCCTGCTGGCTCGCCTGGGCCTCCTCCGCCAGGTCGGCCTGGATGGTGGGCAGAGCGGCATCGATCTCCGTGAGGTCGGCCACCGCTCGCGATAGGATGCGCTGCGCCGTGCCGGGAGAGGTAAGCTGCATCGCGTTGATCACCAGAAAGAAGGCGATAAGGGAAAGGGCAAAGAGGGTGACGAGCAGCCACTGGAAGGCGCGGCGCAGAAGGGGCACAGCGGAGATAAGGCCCGGGCCCGTCATCTCGGTTCCACCACCAGAGTGTCGGCCAGCCTATCGTGGAGCGCCCGCCGCTGTCGGTCGAAAGGGATCATCAGACAGCCCAGGACCTGAATCGCCAGCAGGACGAGGCCCACGATGGCGAGCACCCATATGAGGGTGACGAGTGCATCCTCGCTGATTCCCGCGGCCAGGAGGGCGACCAGGCTGACAACGAACATGAGAGGCAAGAAGTTCAGGCCACCGGCGCGGACGGCGGCCCTGGCGAGCCGTATAGGGCGGCCGTCGCGTCCCACCACCTTGATGGCCATGGCCATCTGGCCCACCGTTTGGCCTCGCCAGGCCCAGAGGCCGATGAAGTACAGGGGCAGGAATATCAGGTAGGCCGAGAGGATGATCGCTGCCGTCCATGCCGCCGAGTCTGGCGTGTCTTTCTCGCCAAAGTCGGTGCGCAGCAAGACCTGGAAGAAGGCAACCGCAAAGAACAGTGCGAACACCGAGAAGAGCACTATCAGGTCGAGCACGAAGGCCACCAGCCGCGTCTCGAAGCTGGCGTAGCGCAGACTCACCTGGCTGGAGAACTTGGCCACCTTCTGTTCGACCATCGACGAAGCCTACCCGCCAATACACAGGTTCAGCGGCGATTATAGCACGCCCGTCAGCAGGCAGGCAGGCCCATAGTGTTTCAGTCTAGGCAAGAGATGGAGCGCCAGGCGGCCTCTGGCCGCTCGTGGTTCGACAAGCTCACCATGAGCGGGTTGGGCACCGCTCATCCTGAGTTCGTCGAAGGAGGAGCGGCGGCTCGATAAGGGCGGTCGCTATACTCCCGCCTGAAGCACCTTGAGCATCTCGCGGGCTAGTTCCATCCCTCGGCTTATGCGCCCGGCGAAGTCCAGGCTCTGGCGGGAGAGCTCCTGATTCTGGCTGCGAAGGCTGGCTATCTCCTGGCGGAGCTCCTCTGTCTCATCTGTCCAGCCCGTCCAGGGCATGCCCGCCACCGGCCAGGGATTGGCTTTCAGGGCTTGCCACCTGATGTCGTCCATGTGCTCGTACGACCAGAAGCTTACGCCCTTGCTGCCACGCCCGCTGGCGATCTGGACGAAGCGCTGCAGCTCCTCGGCGCTGGGGTAGGTGATGTAGCCCTCGGCGTAGGCTCCAGCCACGGGGAAGACCCTATCGGCTGCTATCCCCAGGGAAGCGTAGTCTTCGTACGTCCAGCCCAGCGCCTGCTCCACCGGCCAGCGGAAGGCATTGAAGTAGACCTGGGGCAGCGTCCCCGAGCAGTGGCGCTCGAAGGCGGCATATGGGAACTCCCGATGATAGCGGGCGATGGCGAAGGTGGAGTAGAAGAGGGGGAAGGCCGGGCCTACGGCCTGGCGAAGGCGCTGGCAGAGGGCATCGGCTACGTCTGGGCGGCCCTTGAACTCGCTCTCCACATCCAGCACGAAGGCATCGGCCTCGCCGTATTCGATCGTCTCGATGACCCGCTGAGCCTCGCCTTGCCAGTCATGACCGTAGAGATAGGCCCAGCCAGCCACCTTCAGGCCGAGCGACTTGAGGGCGCGGCATATCTCCCGCCAGGGCTGGCCCTGGTCGAACCAGTAGGGGCCGTCGTGGGCCTTGACCAAAGCGCCAGCACAGCCCGCCGTCTTCAATCGCTCGGCCACCCGCGTTGCCTCGCCGCCGTCGCAGCGACGCCAGTTCCAGATCCAGACCCACTTGCCATCGAACATACGTGCGCCTCCATCCGATGATGCCTACCCAAGGCGGCAACTGCAAGAGGTTGATGGCATGGAGGCCCGCGGCTGGGGATTGAACAGGGCAGGAGCGAACCGTATACTGGGGAAAGCCAATGGCGTCATGTTGAGAAGGAGGGGATCATGGCAGAGACCGGCAGAGCTGCCCTGTTTACCGACACCGGCCAGCCCTACGAGATTCGGGAGATACCCCTGCCCGATGTGGAGCCCGATGCCATCCTGGTCAGAGTGACCACCGCCGGCATCTGTGGCTCCGACCTTCATGTCTGGCGGGGCGACATTCGTGTGGCAATGGTCGGCCCCGGCGCTCGCATCATGGGCCACGAGATGGCCGGGCGAGTGTACAGGCTGGGGGCCAACGTCAGCACCGATTCCCTGGGCCAGCCCTTGAAGGAGGGGGATCGGGTCATCTATCCTTACTTCTTCCCCTGCGGTCGCTGCTACCAGTGCCTGCGGGGCGAATTTAACTCCTGCCCCACCCGCTATCCGCTTCCGCCCGTCGTCGATAACTTTCCCCATTTTACCGGCGCCTACGCCGAGTACTTCTACCTGCCGCCGGGCCACTTCGTGTTCAAGGCGCTCGAGGACCTGCCCGATGAGATGCTGACGCCCATCAACTGCGCTCTGTCTCAGGTGACGTTCGGCCTGCACAAGGTGGGCGTAACCTTCGGGGACAGCGTCGTCATTCAGGGGGCGGGTGGCCTGGGCATCAATGCCACGATGGTGGCTAGGGAGATGGGGGCCAGCCAGATCATCGTTATCGATGGCATTCCAGAGCGACTGGAGCTGGCCAAGGCCTGCGGAGCCGACCACGTTATCGACATCAACGAGGCCGCCTCGTCCTTCGAGCGCATCAACAAGGTGAAGGAGTTCACCGATGGACGGGGCGCTGATGTGGTGGTGGAGGTAGTGGGCGTGCCGGATGTTATTGCGGAAGGTCTGAACATGGCGCGGGTGGGCGGAAGCTACCTGGAGATGGGCAACATAAGCATGGGCAAGCTAGCCACGCTCGACCCCTCACAGTGGGTCTGGTCCAATAAGCGCATCGTGTCCGTGAATATGTATGACCCCTGGATCCTCCCCGTGGCCCTGGATTTCCTGCGACGGATGCGGGACAAGTACCCTGTCCATAAAGTGGTCTCCCACAAGTTCCCCCTGGAGCAGATAAACGAGGCCTTCCAGGAGGCTGAATGGGCCAACAAACAGACCGCTGTTACCCGGGCCTGCATTGTGCCCTAGGGAGCGAGCGGCCGCCGCTGAACAGCCATGGCTCGGCCGGCAGAAGATCGAGGCCCGGCTGGGCCTAGAATGATAGAGGTGCAACATGGCAGTTCGAACACCTGAGGAATTCAGAGAGAGCCTGAGGGACAACCGTCGCGTCTTCATGTACGGCGAGCTGGTTGAGGACGTGACTACTCATCCCATTCTCAAGATCAGCACC
Organism: Dehalococcoidia bacterium; assembly: GCA_022866185.1. Classification (GTDB taxonomy): domain Bacteria; phylum Chloroflexota; class Dehalococcoidia; order SM23-28-2; family SM23-28-2; genus SM23-28-2. Next base: position 9,237 of record JALHUG010000069.1, on the reverse strand, counting down.
GACACGGCGGCTGGGGACTTCGTCCTAGCGCACTCGGAGGATCCGGCCGTGCGTGACCTCTTCGTGGCACCCCACCCTGAGACCGGCGAGCCGATAAGCCGCTATTTCCTGCCTCCGCACACCCCGGAGGACCTGGAGAAGCGCTCGGAGATGATCGGGCAGTCCATCCGCCTGACCGGTGGGCTCCCCTTCGGCAAGGACGTCGGTACCGATGCCCTGTACGCCATAATGACGACGGCGCAGCGAATGGGGAAGCCGGAATACCTGGAGAGGGCCCGCAGCTACCTGGAGCACCTGCGCAAGAACGACCTCAACCTCTGCGGTGCCGTCACCGACGTCAAGGGTGACCGAGGCAGGCCGCCGTCCCAGCAGGTGCACCCAGACTACTATCTACACGTCGTGGACCGGAATAAGGACGGTATCGTCGTCAGGGGCGCCAAGATTCACATCACCGGTGCCCCCGTGGCCAATGACATTCTGGTACTGCCGACTCGCCAGATGCGGGAGGACGAGGGCGACTATTCGGTGGCCTTCGCCATCCCGGCCAACACCAAGGGCATAACGATGGTCTGCCGGCCCAGCCGCGGCGAGCGTGGCCCTTCGGAGTTCCCAGCGGCCCTTCCGGTGCTCGGTCTGGCGGAGGCGATGATCATCTTCGACGACGTCCTCATACCCTGGGAACGAGTCTTCATGTGCGGGGAATGGCAGTACTCCATGCTCCTAGCCTACACCTTTGCCACCTACCACCGTTTCACGGGCGTGAGCTACAAGATCCCCGACGTGGAGCTTATCGCCGGCTGCGCCGTCGCCATGGCCGAGATGAACGGCATCGAGCGGGCCGGGCACATTCGTGCCAAGCTGGTGGAAATTGCCGCCTACGTGGAGACGCTGAAGGCGCTAGCCACCGCCGCCATCAAGTCGCCCGTCATGCACGGTGACCTGGCGATACCCAACCCCCTCATCACCAACATGGCGAAGCTGCACTTCGCCAGTCGCTACCATGAGATCATCAAGCTCGTTCAGGACATCTCCGGTGGCATCATCAGCACCATGCCCACCTATCTGGACTGGCAGAACGAGGAACTCCACAAGCGGCTGGAGCACTACCTGGGCGGCTCTCCCAAGTACACTGCGGAGGAACGCCTTAGGATGATCGCCCTGACACACCACGTGGTGGCCTCTGCCGAGAGCGCCTACATGGAGGTGGTTACGGTCCACGGCGAAGGCCCCATGGAGGCGCAGCGAATGATGATCTACGCCGAGTCGCCTCTTAGTGAGTACCGGAATCTTGCCATGGCCGCTGCTGGCATCGAGCCGCACGGCTAAGTGCCGGGTGCGCATGGCGACGCGGGCTTGACCTCCACTTCCGCCTGGCCCCAAGGCTCAGCTGCCTAAGCCGCTTCTACCCTGCTTTCCCACGCCTGTTCGATCGCTCTCCCAAGCGCCATTGTAATGACGGCGGTTGCCGTGCGTCTCTTTCTTGACAAAGGAGATAATTACGGGCATGTCAACCGGGAGTCCCGTCCAGGAGGCCGTGCGGGTACAGACGGAAGAGGACTCAGCGCCGGAGGGAGGCTTCGTCTCTCCACCGCTGCCGTTCTACCTGCTCTTGGGGAATGTCCTTCTGGGGGTGGTGGTCACGGCCGCCGTACTCATCGCCCACCTCCAGCGAGAGTATACCTTGGAGCTTTTCGCTGCCGTTGCGGCCTTTGTCGCTCTGGAAGTATTTGGGTTTGCCTGTGTCCATGTGGCTCGAAAGAGGCTCGAAGAGTCGCAGCGGCGGTATCAAGCGCGGCTGTTCATTCGCAACCTGGAGCTGCGGGACATGGCTATGCGGGACGACTTGACCCAGCTCTTCAACCGCCGCTACTTCTACGATCGCCTTCAGCGAGAGCTGGACCAGGCGCACGCCTTCCAGAGGCCTCTGGCGGTGGTGGTGCTGGACGTCGACGGCCTCAAAGCGGTCAACGACACCTACGGCCACAAGGCCGGCGACCTGCTTCTGGCCACCCTAGGCAGGTTACTGGTGCAGTACACTCGCACCTGCGACGTGCCTGCCCGCATCGGTGGTGACGAGTTCGGTATCGTTATGCCCGAGACGGACAAGCCTGGGGCCTTCGCTGTGGCCAGCCGTCTGCAACACGCTCTGGAATCAGCATCGGTGGTCGAGGAGGGTGGCAAGCGGCTCAAGCTAAGGCTATCGTTGGGGTTGTCGGGCTATCCTTGGGGCGGAGACGATGTCGACGCCATCGTGCAGTGGGCGGACACTTATATGTACGCTGCCAAGACCGTCCGCCGGGGCGAGGTCGGCGCTACTCTCCCCAGCTCGCACCGCAGCAGCAAGCGCTAGCGGGCGAGCTCTCGCTGAGCCTCTGAGGGTGCCATTCAGGAACTGTAACCGATGGGCAGACTCAGGCGTCTTACCTTCTGAAGGTAGCAGGAGCAAGGTCAGGAGCTTTTTTCATGCAGGCCACCGAACAGGAAGCTGCCGGCATGCAGACTACGCATGCCATTGCTGGACGGGCCGAGCGTGATGGTGCGTCGGTTACCGATCTGGGGCGCTATCGCTGGCTGACGCGCGGCGCTGTGGCTGTCATGGCCGCTGTCTGTGCGGCTGCCATCTGTGTCGCCCACGCCGCTCTCACCGACGGCGAGTTCTACCTGACAACAAGCATCGTCTTGCCGATCAGCCTCTTGGGCCTTTTCGCCATCGCTGACCGCTCCCGCAAGACCCACGTGGAGCTGGAGCGACGCTACCGAGCGCGCCTATTCATTCGCAATCTCGAGCTGCAAGACATGGCCATGCGCGATGACTTGACCCAACTCTTTAACCGGCGCTACTTCTTCGAGCGCCTACGGCGAGAGCTGGACCGGGCCCGCAGTTTGCAGAGTCCCCTGGCCATCCTGGTGCTGGACGTTGACCGTCTCAAGGATGTCAACGACGCCTACGGTCACAAGGCGGGCGACATGGTACTGGCCAACGTGGCCAAGGTGCTGGTGAAGTGCACCCGCACCCACGACATCCCTGCCCGCCTGGGTGGCGACGAGTTTGGCGTGATCATGCCAGAGACGGATAAGGACGGGGCTTTTGCCGTGGCCAATCGGCTCCAGCGGGCCTTGGATGTCACTCCTGTCTACGAGCAGGACAGTGATTCCCTCAAGGCGAGCGTGTCCTTGGGGGTGTCAGGCTTCCCCTGGGGCGGCGATAGCGTGGATGAGGTGGTTCAGTGGGCAGATACGCACGTGTATGCTGCCAAGACTTCCCGCAAGAACAAACCTGACCCCTTGTCCAGCGCCTGCGAGCGCTCGCGGAAAGATGGCTAGGCACGGGAAAGGTCCCATCCGCCAAACATGGGGGTGGGCCAATGAGGCCAGGATCGACTAGGGCGTGGGCTCCAGGAAAGGAGGGCGTCGTACCAGCAGCAGCGCTTAGGACTATTTGGCAGTGGCTGACGGGCCGCGCCTTCATATGGCAGTTCACCGTGGTGTTCGCCCTGTTCAGCCTGGTGCTGGTGGCCTTCACCGGTCTCGTCCTTAGCCTTTTCCTGGCTTACTCTGTCGAGGAGAGCGAGATCGATCATGCGGCCGAGCAGGGCCGGGACCAGGTCTCTCGACTCGTCATGGCCCATCTATCGTCCGGACAGATTGCGACACCCCTGATTGGAGAGCAGTACGCCGGGTTCGATGGCTTCGTCCGGACTGAAATCATCTCGGACAACACGATTCGGGTGAGGCTCTGGGGCCAGGATGGTACCTTGCTGTATTCGTCGGACAGCCCAGGCCAGATTGGACAGAGCTTTCCCCTTGACCCCCGGCTAGCGGATGCTTTCAGCGGCGATACTGCCTCCCGCGTGGCGGACAACCCCAATGATCTGGGGGGTCCTGCCAGCGTCGACTCCAGGTCGGTGCTGGCGGTCTACGCCCCCCTCGTCTTCGAAGGTGAAACCAAGGCGGCGGCTGCCCTGGAGGTACACGAGGCCTACGCCCCCATCGCCGACCGCATCGGCAAGTCCCAGACGTTCATCTACGTAGCGGTCTCTGGCGCCATGGGCCTCTTGTATGCGGGCCTTTTGGGCATTGCCGGGCGGGGCTCTGCCGTCGCGAGCAGGCAAAGGCACCAAATGATGGTACGCAGCCAGGAGCTGAAGCGCAGCCATGATTCGCTCCTGCAGGTGCTGTCTGCCGCCCTCGATCTGCGGGATCAGGCGAACAAAGGCCATTCCCTGCGGCTGGCTCGGCTGGCCCTGGCCATGGGGGCGGAGCTCGGTTTCTCCGATAAGGATCTGAGCCACCTGGAGCAGGCGGCGATGCTCCACGATATGACCAAGCTAGAGTTGCCGAAGGCGATTCTAAGCAAGGCCGGCCCCCTCACCGCCGACGAGTGGCAGAAGATCCAGAGGCATCCGGAGTTGGGCTACGAGATGGTGCGGGACGCCCCCTTCCTGCGGGAGGCAGGGGAGATCATCCTTTGCCACCACGAGCGCTATGACGGTGGCGGCTATCCCCGTGGTCTCAAGGGGGAGGAGATGCCCCTGGCAGCACGCGTATTCGCCGTGGCCGATGCCTACAGCGCCATGACCTCCGATCGTCCCTATCGCAAGGCCGTGCCCCACACCGCCGCCGTAAGGGAGATCAGGGGAAATGCCGGTACCCAGTTCGACCCCATGGTGGTTGACGCCTTCCTAGAGGCCGACTGCAGAGGTCTGATTGAGGCCGATGCCTTCCCGCACGAGAACGGCGAGGAGGCGTTGGTGGGCCGAGTCCCTTCGGGTGAGGAGGCTCATGCCTGACGGCAGCCATGGCCCATCCTCCCGGGGCGACCACCTCCGCGACGTGCGAAGGCTCAGGTGGTTGATACGCCTGGCCGTCTATCCCGCCATAACCCTGAGCGGGCTGATCTATTACTTCGGCCTTGGCCTTTCCCTGCTGCAGACCCTTGTGCCTCTGGGCGTGGGCTATGTCATTGCCACCGCAACCATCGAGTACGCTTTCACTCAGATGGTGCGGGTTCGCAAGCTGGGCGTATACCAAGACATCCTCCATATCATCTCCTCGGCCCTGGACCTGCGCGACCAGGCGACTGGGGGGCATTCCCGCCGGGTGGCTATGCTCTCCATAATCATCGCCAGGCAGATACACGTCGATGGCGACCGTCTGATCGACCTGGAGCGGGCGGCCATTCTGCACGACATCGGCAAGGTGGCGATTGCCGATGCCATCCTCTCCAAGCCTGGGCCGCTGACCGAGGAGGAGTGGCAGGAGATGAGGAAGCACCCGTTAGTGGGCTATCAGATGGTGAAGGACGTGCCCTTCCTGGGTGAGGCCGCCGAGATCATTCTGCGCCACCACGAGCACTTCGACGGCACGGGCTACCCCGGGGGCTTCAAGGGGGAGGAGATACCCTTAGGGGCGCGCATCTTCGCTGTGGTCGACGCCTACGACGCCATCACCTCCAACAGGCCCTATCGCAACGCCATGTCCCACCAGTATGCTCTGGAGGAGATCAGGCGTAACGCTGGTAGCCAGTTCGATCCCCAGATAGTGGAGGCTTTCCTAGGGGTTGGGATGAGGGGCCCTATCCGAGACGAGAGTATAGTGGGTGAACACGCTGTTCCCCTATCCTAAGTCGCAACGTAGTCCCGACAATGGCTGGCGACGTCTGCGAGGAAGGGCTGTCACCCCACATAGCTGCCCAAGAGGTGCAGGCAATGGTAGAGTCGGGTCGGTCATCGTTGCGCGTGGAGTTCATCACGGAGAGCTTCTGTATGGTGGGCCATTTGGACCTGCCTAGTGCGCAGGGGCGCCTGGTGGACGTCCTCAACTTCCGCGACGAGCACGTTATTGTGCTCCGCGACGTAGAGGCGAGGAGGTTGGGGGCTGAGTCGGACAAGGTGTCCAACTGGCCGATGGCCCACATCCGCAGGGAATCCCTCATCCTAGCGATACCGCATGACCAACGCTCGCTATCGGACGAGGCTCAGCCGCCGCTGGAGTACGTGGCCAAGGAGCCGCACAAGGTCTCCTTTCTGATGCCCGCCCTCACTGTTGTTGGCACCCTCCACCTGGCCAAGGGAGTGGACATTAACGGCGCCTCTCCCATACGTGGCTTGGACTTTGTGGCCCTGACCGACGCCGAGGCCACCTACCTCTCTGACCCCACCAGCGTGTGGAGGGCCGCGGTCATCATAGTGAACGCCGCCAAGTGTGAGGCCTGCTGCCCCGGCCTCGATCTATCCCCCCAGCAGTCTTCCTAGGTCAACCCCTGTAGTCCGCCATCAGCACATGCCCACCGGTGGCGTACTGTACCCTTTGGCCGGCCAATCCAGGTAAGGGAGCGGTAAAGGGAAGTGAACATATGGTGGAAGAGGAAGATGTTCACCGGTCGTTAACTGACATAACGATGCTCGCCGTCTTACGCTGGCATTGCGGAAGGTTTACCTCCGCGATGACCTATGCCGACAGCAAGGGTATTTTGGCTGATGACCCGGCTGGCGGCACGGGCCGGCCTGGCGTGCTGCTTGCTCTTGGCTTTCTCGTGGACGGCCAGGATCGCTCTGTCCGACGACGGTCCTGTGGCTTCCCACTGGCAGCAGGAGCCTGCCTCTGCCCAGCTCTCCCGTTGGTTCCCCTTCTACGACAACGAGATCTCCTTCTGCCTCGAGGACCGGGCCAGCGTAGGCGTCAGCGACGCCTGGGTGCAGGACACCCTCTCCCGCTACTGGGGAGTCAACTCCCTGCCCTCGTGCAGATCAGGGGAGACGCCCGACCTGCGCATAATCATCGAGGACTTTGGCAACCCTCAGCCGGCTGGCTGGGCTCGTGTGGATGTGCCGTCCAATCAGTGGAAATGGTTCAACCTGCGCTTCTACCAGCACTGCGAAATAAGCCTGAACGCCGCCATCTTCTGGCAGAGGTCTAGCTATGTCTGGCCGGGAACCTCTACCTTCCTGCCGGATGTCCCCGAAAAGACCCTGCTGCACGAGTTCGGCCACTGCACTGGTCTGCCCCACCGAGAGGAGGACGGCTATCAGGGAGTCATGTATCCCATGATGCTCTACTATCCCAACCAGGAAGAGGTAGCTTCCCTCCGCTACGACGACTACAGCCCGCGCCTGCTCTTCGGCCTGATTCGGCCCGTCGTATGGGTCACGGGGATAGGCGCTTAGGGCCGGCCGTCAGCAGGTGCGACCGCCTGAATAGAAACAAGGCCGCCCCGTCGGGCGGTCTCCTTGTGGCAGGCCGTTTGCTGTCAGCCGAACAGAAGTCGGATGAGCGCCGGAAGCAGGATCCCCAGGATGACCAGTATGGACAAGACGACGAGCGTCCGTCGCAGCCAGGGGCTAGGCTTTTCCACTGGTTCCCACGCCCCATAGCCTGCCGACTCGGACAGGTCGTAGTCGGGATGGCGGGGGTCATTGGGGTCTAGCTCCCACCTGGTGCCGTCCTCGTCAACGAAGCCCGTGTCGGGGGCCTCTTTTTCGTCCCGTTCCCACTCTCGCATCCGGTTGGCTCGTCAAGCGCGTCAGCGCCGCTCAGTGCAGCACTCTAGGTACTGCGCTGCCCCAGCTTGGCAAGAGACTCCTGCCACATCCTGATGTGCTCTCGCTCATCTTCCTGATTCTGTTGGACCAGGCGTCGCGACTCGTCATCGAAGGGAACTCGGTCCAACAGCCGCTGGTAGTCCTTGACGGCCCGCTCCTCGACCCAGATGCCGGTCTTCAGGGCCGTACGCTGCCCCAGAAGACTGGGTGCGAAGCCTATCAGCCATCCAGCCAGAGCGTAGAAAGGGCTCAGCATGGAGGGGGAGCCGCCCAGTTCCTGGCGGCGGGAGGCGAGGTCGCGCTCGTGCCTTTCTTCGATGGCGATGGCTTTGGCCAGCGCCTCGGCGGCTATTTCGCTTCGTCCGAGCCGCCAGCGCTGACCACGGTAGATGCGCACCGCCATGACTTCCAGATTGACCATCGCTCTGAATGCTTTTAGGACGTCAGGCGTTGCCATTGGTCATCGCCTCCCAATGGACAGAAGCCGATGGTCGGGGCGACTGGATTTGAACCAGCGACCTCCTGAACCCCATTCAGGTGCGCTACCAGGCTGCGCTACGCCCCGACCAAGACAGATACTAACACACGCGTGCCGAGGGCTTCAACGTGAGGCTGGAATGTGCGAGGCGTCGGAAGCTGAGGAGCTTGCGTAGGCGTCTTGAAGAAAGCAACAATCGGCTGACCCTGCTCTTGGCAGGCGAGTCCCACCGGAGCGGAGGCGTCTGAGCAAGAAGAGCCCATCCAGCAGCCAGCCCAGGGTCAGTCTCCAGAAGCTCTCCTGGGCCATCACTGACCGGGGGGAATCCTCAGTCTCTGCGTCCGCCGTCTACCCGCCTTGAAGGGGGCCGACAAGAGGTCGAACAAGGGCGTCTAGGGGGTCAGCACGACCTTGCTCTCAGGGGGGCCGCCCTCGGGTAGCGTCTCTGGCGCATCTAGGCTACGCGAGCCCAACTCGGCCAGCTTCCCTTCAATATCGATGACCTCTTGAAGGTTAGACTTCTGTCGCTCGATCAGATCGAGCCTGGCCTGGAGGTACTCGCGCTGCGCTGCCAGATTGGCGTGCTCGCTGTCCAACCCCATCAGATATTCCTGCAGCACGTCCGACGACCGCTGAGAGCGCCGTTTGGCGGTCTCATGCGCTGTGGGTTGGCTTTGCATGTGTGCCCTCCTTTCCCCCATGTCTTGCCAGACATTCGGGGGTTGCTAACCACTCTTGTGGTCTCCCGGCAGGAGCGATTGCAGACCGCCTGCGATGAGTCCATATTCCTCGTTGTCGGTGTGGCTAATGGGCTTGCTCCCTTGATCCTACTCGCGGGTGCAAGGATTGGCAAGGGGAAAACTACCCCTGCCCCAGCGTCACCATCCCGAGGCTCAACCGTCTCCTGCAGTTTCAGCAACAAGAGGTAACATAATACCACCAATGTGCTGGAGGAGTATACCACCTGTCGACAATAAGTGATTATGGAATTTTAAGTGGTCTGTGATTTTGCCACCCTCCATCTTCGCCAGGGGTGGTCCCGCCTTCGGCGGGCCGCGGCTACCGGAACCACAGGAGCTTTCTGCTACGCCGGAGGCGTATGCCTCTGGCATAAGAATCCTTAACCTAATCCACGCTGATTGATGTAGAGCCTCGTGAAGGTAATTGGTTCATGATTGGTGGGTTCTGAACTCCCAGGTTCGCACACAACCCCAGCCT
>JALHUG010000068.1 GCA_022866185.1 Dehalococcoidia bacterium | reverse complement strand
CACACTGGGCTCAGGAAACAGGACCTCATCTTTCGCATCCTTCAGGCCCGCGCCGAGCAGCAGGGCAATCTCCTGGCCGGCGGCGTCCTGGAGATTGTGGAGGATGGATACGGCTTTCTGCGTGGCGATGGCCTGCGCCCCGGCGCTGGCGATGTCTACGTTTCCCAGTCCCAGGTTCGCCGCTTCGGCCTGAGGACCGGCGACTACGTGACGGGACAGGTGCGGCCGCCCAAGGATAGCGAGAAGTACTATGGCCTGCTGCGGGTGGAGGCGATCAACAGTATCGACCCCGAGATAGCTAGAACGCGGCCCCACTTCGGTGCCCTTACGCCTGTCTTTCCCGACAAGCTGATCAATCTGGAGACGAGTCCGAAGGCGCTATCGGCTCGCCTGGTGAACCTGGTGGCTCCCATCGGTTACGGCCAGCGGGGAATGATCGTCTCGCCACCGAAGGCGGGCAAGACGATGCTCCTCAAGAGCATCGCCAAGGCCATCATCACCAACTACGAAGATGTTCATGTGATGGTCCTTCTCATCGGCGAGCGGCCGGAAGAGGTGACCGACTGGCGGCGCACGGTGGTGGAGGCGGAGGTGGTCGCCGCTACCTTCGACGATGCCGTGGAGGATCAGACGCGGGTGGCAGAGATGGGCCTGGAGCGGGCGAAGCGGCTGGTGGAGTGCGGCAAGGACGTGGTCGCTCTCCTGGATGGCATCACTCGCCTCACCCGCGCCTACAACCTGGCTGTGCCTCCCAGCGGCCGCACCCTGTCGGGCGGTATCGACCCGGCATCGCTTCATCCCTCCAAGCGCTTCTTTGGCGCTGCCCGCAACACCGAGGAGGGCGGTAGCCTCACCATCATCGCCACCTGCCTGATCGACACTGGCAGCCGCATGGACGAGGTGATCTACGAGGAGTTCAAGGGCACCGGCAATATGGAGATACATCTCGCCCGCCGCCTCGCCGAGAAGCACATCTTTCCAGCCATTGACGTCGCGCGGAGCAGCACCCGCCGCGATGACCTCCTCTTCGACCCCGAGACCTACAAGCAGGTGGTTCTCCTGCGGCGTATGCTCGCCCTGGTGAGTTCCGATGCCAGCGGCAACACCGACGCCACCCAACTGGCCCTCGACCGCCTGAGCAGGACCCAGAACAACGCCGAGTTCCTGGCCACCCTCAAGGACGCCATCTAGAGGCAATCCCTCTTCTTCCCTCTACGGCTCCAGCAGGCTGGGGAAGACCTTGGCCCAGATATCAAGAGTGGCGGGGGAGGGCGCGTTGTGCCAAACCCAGCCGGGGCGGGGCTGCGCGGAGACATCCTCCGGGTGTGCAGGAGCTTGACACCAGTGATAGAATATCGTGATGAAATGGTGGGGATAGGCCAAGACCCGGAATACTTTATCCTGAAGAGGGCTCACGAAGTTCTAGCGGGGCCCTCACCCGCCTTTGTGGGACACGATCCCACCCTTCGCGCCGGCTGCAACTTATGTCAGCATATTGCAGATCCCGCTACCTCTCTTTCATCTCTGCGAGTGCTGATTTCAGGCTGGCCCGGTGGCGGCAAGACCGTATTCCCAGGGGCCCTGGTCTCGGCGGTCAATAAGGGGTCTGGTCCGAATCAGCAGGGTTGGCCGTATGGGTACGTGCTGATAAAATGCGCTCGTATGGCCACCAGCCTCACCGTTGGTGCCGTTCTGAACCGTCTAGAAGATGTGGAGTCGTTTCTCCGGAGGCTGGATTCGGCGGCCTTAGTGACGTTTGATGAGCTTGATGCGCTCGCTCCGGGAAGATCGGCTGATCCCGCTTTGCTCAGGTTGACCATGTGGGTTATGCAGTTCCTTGAGGCGCATCCGCTGCCGGTTCCGACGGTCATCTTAGGTATTACGAATGACCCGCTGAAAGTGGATATGGCCGTCCGAGACAGATTTCAGGCCGACCTTTATTTCTCCCCTCTAGATGACTCGGGCCTCCGCCAAATACTTGATGACCATGGAGTGAGGGAGCCGGGAGAGGTCTTGAAGGAGTTGCACCAACGCTCTCCAGGTTGCTTGTTGACTGGGAGGACGATCGGGCAGGCGGTCGAGATCGTGAGCGACCTGATAGATGTGAAGACGGCACCGCCGAAGGAGATCGCGGACCTCCTTTTCATCTTTGTCACGCCTGTAGACGAGAAAGAGATCCGAGAGTACGAACGTGACCAGAGGCACCGGATGGAGAAGTCCCGGCTGTTCATAAGAACGTGGGACAAGCAAAGAGGAAGACCGTTTGACCGGGGGGGGTTAAGCTGATGTTTGGTCATGAGGTCACAGGACGATGAAAGAACTCCGGCCAATTGGTGAGCCGCTTAGCGCAGTCGAGTTCTTTGATCCGCGGGCACTCAAGGAGACGGAGCCTGACGCCTTGCTTGGGTTCGAGTCGCACCGACGGGTCGTCATGGCCCTTGCCTGGCAAGCTGCGGCGAGGCGTTTGCTATATAGTATACTGCTATTTGGCTGGCCGGGGACCGGGAAGGGGGTATTTCCTAGGTGGATTGCCGGGGAACTAAGCCGCGCAGGTTTGGACTGCTTCCTCATCACGATTCAGTGCTGCCGTCTCGCTCTCAGTTCGGCCGAGGAGATGCGAAAGCAGTTGTCAAAGGTGGATGCGGTCATCGCCAATAGGCGCTTCCGGCCGACCATAGTTTCTCTGGAAGAAATCGACGCTCTTCGAGAAGCGCGAGAGGAGGATCCAGCACAGACCTATCCCTACGAATGGGCGTTTCGCCTACTATCGTTGGAGTCCACAGCCGGAGGGGCGGTCGTATTTGGTGTCACCAATGAGCCGCTCAGGGTAGACCCTGCGCTCCGGGCTAAGCTTCGCCATGCTATGTTCCTTAACGTGCCAAACCTCGACGACGCGGCAGCTCTCCTGAAACGTAATGGCATACCCGAAGCTAAGGCCAAAAAGGTCGCGCGAGGGTTGTTCTTGAGGCCCGACAACCTTGAAGTGGCGTATTCTGGTCGCGGTCTTATTAGTGGCGCGAAGTATCTGACCCAGCTCGAAGAAGACCTGCGGTTTCTGAAGAGTTCGGAGATATCCGATCGGGTAATGGAGGCCTCAGGGGCCGTTCAGCCTGAGGAGTTGTGCCGATACAAAGAGGAGAATTGGCACTGGATAGCCCGCTCGCACGCATTGTTGGAACTTGCGGGGCGTACATGGACTCGGTTGTTTCCCGGAGGTGAGGCCAAGGTGCTGCCGTAGGTCTGAGCCCCTAGGGCAGCTCCCTCCTGCCAGGTGGTTCTGTTGGGCTAGCCCAATCAGGATGGTCTTGTGAGATGGCGCTTGCAGGAAGGGGATTGTAGTCTAGCCTGCTAGAGACGGATGCCTTGCGAGCGCACCAGGTGTTGTACTGCCTCTGCGAACTGCTCATAGAAATCTTTCTCTCCAGATCGGGGCAGGCCGTAGGTTCGGAATTGAGCGTATTCCCGCAACTCCAGTAAGTCTATCTCTCTCAGACCTGTCTGACCCTTGAAATCGAGCAGAAACCCCCTCAGTTCCCGTGGGTCTATCGTGATGCCAACATGCGACGAGGCTGACGGGAGCGCCCCGGCTCCTTGGGCGAATTCGGCGAGTATTCGCTCGGAGGTGCTGCCGGGGACGAAATTGCGCACCCACTTCTTGTTCTCGATCGCTGCCCTGCTCCCAGCCTGCTGACCGGCAAGCTCTCTTGACTTCATGTCGGCAATAGAAAAGACGATGCTAGCGGAACACCGTTACATCCGCGCCGCACGCGCCGCAGTATTTGGAGCCCTTCTCTTTGGTGCTGCATCTATGGTGTACGTGGTCGGATTGAGAGGAGGGGCACCAAAGGCCATGACGAGTACCACGACTGTCGCCGATCAGTGATCTTGTTACCCCCCATCTTCGCCAGTTGAAGCAGGCGTCTGGGTCGAGGTCAGGGTCCACAGGTGACGGAATCATAGAACAGTTACGGGGTGGCAAAGTCTCAGGCCATTGACAAATCTCCCCTCAGGGAGTTGACAAATCTGGCAAAGCTGGGTTATACTAATCTATTGATGGTGGGACGATTTTCCCCAAGTTTTTGTTCCCCTGTTAGCTATTCACCGTAGCCGCTTGCGCATTTCTAGCCACTACAGGGGCCGCGGACATTAGTGGCCCCTAGGGGGTTCTATTTATGACGACAGCCAGGGACTTTT
>JALHUG010000067.1 GCA_022866185.1 Dehalococcoidia bacterium | reverse complement strand
CATCCCCCACCGCGTCCTCAACTTCGAGCGGGAGTTCGCCTCAGCGGTGGTGGACTACTTCTGCCAGGAGTACCTGCGGGGGCACACGCCCAACCCCTGTCTAGCCTGCAATCAGCACATCAAGTTTCGGCTGCTGCTGCCCAAGGCGCTGGCCCTGGGCGCCGACTATCTGGCCACCGGCCACTACTCTCGCATCGTCAGCAGCGATCTGGGCCACGAGCTGTGGCGGGCCAGGGACGAGGACAAGGACCAGTCCTACGTGATGTACATGCTGGGGCAGGAGGAGCTGGCGCGGCTGCTCTTCCCCCTGGGCGACTACGCCAAGGGGGAGGTGCGCCGGATGGCGGCGGAGATGGGCCTGCCGGTGGCCAGCAAGGCCGACAGCGCCGATATCTGTTTCCTCCCCCGCGGCGGCTACCGCGCCTTCCTCGCCGAGCGCTTCCCCCAGCACCCTGGCGACATCGTGGACAGCGACGGGCGCATCGTGGGCCGCCACGAGGGCATCGCTGGGTACACCATCGGCCAGCGGCGGGGCCTGCCGGCCAGGGGCGGCAGGGAGCCCCTGTACGTCCTGAGCCTGGACCCGCTGACCAACAGCGTCATCGCTGGCAGCGAGGCCGAGCTCCTGAGCGATGTCCTCTGGGCGGATGAGCTCTCCTTCGTCTCGGGCCAGGCGCCGCAGGGGCCGCTGGCGGTCGAAGCTAAGATACGCTATCGTAGCCAGGCGGCGCCGGCTCTGCTCACGCTGCACGATGGGCGAGCGGAGGTGCGCTTCGAGCGGCCCCAGCGGGCGATCACCCCCGGCCAGGCGGTGGTCTTCTACCAGGGCGAGACGGTCCTGGGCGGCGGCATCATCGCCGAAAGCGCTGGTCGGTCGTCATGCACAGAATGAGTCGCCAGAAGGCAGGGCTGAAGCCCTGCAGCTACGAGCCCCGCCGCCCCCGCCCATCCTGAGCCTGTCGAAGGATGAGTGGGCGCTCGTGGTTCGACAAGCTCACCATGAGCGGGGTAAGGGCTCGCCATACGCGGCCCAAAAGGGAGGCTGCAATGTATCGACCGCAGCCATCAGTAGGACATTTGGCAAGCCGCTCACCTGCGACCTTTCACATGCCTTGAACCACCAAAGCATTGATCATAAGTCGCCCCCTTCTTTACAATCGCAGTAGGACTCGTTCCAGCGGTTGCTGGTTTTCCGCCGTCTCGCTTTTTTGCTCGGGAAGGTGACCCCTTGTACGAAAAGACCACCCTGGCCAATGGCCTGCGCATCCTCACTGCCTCTATGCCTCACACCTATTCGGTGGCCGTCGCCATCTATGTTGGGGCAGGCTCCCGCTATGAGCGCAAGGAGCAGGCCGGCCTCTCCCACTTCGTCGAGCACCTCTGCTTCAAGGGGAGCCAGAAGCGCCCTACGTCCAAGGACATCTCCGAGGCCATCGACAGGGTGGGCGGCATCCTCAACGGCGGCACCGACCGCGAGCTGACCGTCTACTACTGCAAGGTGGCCGCACCTCACTTCCCCCTGGCCCTGGATGTGCTGGTGGACATGGTGCGCGCCCCTCGCCTCGATCCCGACGAGATGGACAAGGAGCGCCGGGTGATCCTGGAAGAGCTGGCCATGACCGCCGATACCCCTAGCCAGCTCGTGGACCTGCTCATCGATCAGGCCCTGTGGGCCGACCAGCCCCTGGGCTGGGACGTGGCGGGCACCGAGGAGTCGGTCAAGACCATCGACCGCCAGATGGCCCTCGACTACCTTTCTCGCCAGTACGTGACCAACAACATAGTGGTCACCGTAGCCGGCAACGTCGAACACCGCCAGGTGGAGGAGCAGGTGGCTGCCTCCTGGAGTGACAGCCCGCCTGGCTCCCCCTCCGCCTGGTATCCCGCCACCGACGGCCATGGCCCCCGCTGTGCCCTGCGCTATAAGAAGAGCGAGCAAGCCCACCTCTGCCTGGCGGTGCGCGGCATTCCCCTGCAGCACCCCGACCGCCATGCCCTCGCCGTCCTGTCGGTCATCCTGGGCGAGGGCATGAGCAGCCGCCTCTTCCTCGAGCTGCGCGAGCGGCAGGGCTTGGTCTACGACGTCCACAGCTACGTCAGCCACTTCCTGGACACCGGCGCCTTCACCGTCTACGCCGGCGTCGACCCCGCCAAGACAGTCGACGCCCTCAAGGTCATCCTCGGCGAGCTCGTGCGCCTGCTCGATGGCGTCGGCGAGGACGAGCTGGCCAAGGCCAAGGAGCTATCCAAGGGCCGCCTGTTCCTGCGCCTGGAGGACACTCGCAGCGTCGCCGGCTGGATGGGCGGCCAGGAGCTGCTGCTGGGCGAAGTGCGCACCCCCGACCACGTCGTCCAGCTCGTGGAGGCAGTGACGGTGCAGGATGTCCAACGGGTGGCGCGCGGCCTTCTGGTGGACGATCAGTTGCACATGGCCCTCGTCGGCCCCTTCCGCAGCGACCGCCGCTTCGCCCCCCTCCTCAAGCTGTAGGCGCGGGGCCCAGGGCGGGCCTGTGCATACCGACGTCAACCCAACGTACACTCTCGTTCTCCTGCGGTATACT